>CAUBWQ010000087.1 GCA_958439775.1 uncultured Collinsella sp.
TTTTGCAATATCGCGAGCACATGGCTTTTGCGCAAGAGCTCTACCTGCGGTTTTAGTTTTCGTTATGCGGGTTGTGCTTGGCTATTGCAAAAAAGTCTACTCACTTAGGTTTGAGGGTCGTTCGCTGACGCCTATTTTCACTTGTTTGCCGACGCCGCGACCATCAGAAGCCCCTAGGACTCCTGCGGCAGGCGCTTCTTGCCTTTGCGGGCGCGGTTTCTAAAGTTCTCGACGGCCTCTTCCATGCCCAGAGGTACATAGGTGAGCGCATCGAGGTTTTCGGGCAGGTAGCAGGCAAGGCTTTGCTCCTGCGCGCGGCCCGCCGCGAGCTGTTCATCGCTGGGCTGCGCTCCAGGTGTGGCGCGAATGCCATAGACGGCGGCACCCATCTCGCGCGTGCGGCGCTCGTACTCGGTCTCGGGATGCTCGGGATGGTCGCGGCGTACGTCGTCACTTACCCAAAGCGTGTCGTAGCCGGCCGCGGCAAACTGTCCCAGGGCGTAATCGCGCAATGGTTTGCTGTCGGTGCGCAGCGTGACGGTGGCGTTGGCTGCAAAGAGCGGGCGGTAGAGCATCAAATGGTCGACATGGACGAGTCGTTTTTTGGCGTACTTGGCCTTGGGCTGCGGCGTGGGAAAGTTGATGGTGATGGCATCGAGCTCGCCTGCGGCAAATAGCTGTGGCAGCGATGCGGCGCCTCGGGGCAGGACGAGTGCGTTGGATAGCTCCTGCTCGCAGATTTTCTGCGCGGCATAGGCAATGCAGATGGGCTCCTGGTCCATGCCGATAAAGAGGGTGTTTGGCTCGTGGCCCGCGCGCTCTACAAGGTACGTTCCCTTGCCACAGCCAAGATCCAGGTGAAGGTGTTCGAAGGGCTTGCTGCCAGCTGGCGCACAAGCCTCGCGCCAATCTCCGGCATAAGCCTCGGGGTTCGTCTCGATCGCATCGGCGTAGCGCTCCAGGCGCTCCTCGAGCACAAAGTTCTTAGGCGTGCGAACGTGGACGGCTCCCATGAGGCTCCTTGGTCATAAATGCGAAACGCATGGCCGCGCGTTCCGTCAATGGGTTGAAAAGGGCGGGCATAGATTGCCCGAAAGATGTGGTGCGGCTCGGCGGCGAGTCGCCGATACCTACAGGCGCTTGAGAATCACATAGCGGTTGAGCTCGCCGCTGCGACCGTCGGCATGGAAACGCTCAAGCTCGCGCACGGGGACCTCGCCACTCTTGTAGAACGTACGGACGCCGCGCACCAGGTCGGTGATCTGCTGATCGTCAAAGTGATGACAATAGCGGTAGGCGTGGCGGTCGTTTTGCCAGCCGATGAGGTGGTCGCCGGCTTCAAACTGCGCGGAATCGTAACCCTCAAACGGCGGGGTGAGCTCGGCGCGGGCTTCGGCGCGAACGGCCTTGCGCGCCATGCGTTCGTCGTTCATAAATTCCCAAAAGCTGATGGCGATGATGCCACCTGGGCGCGTCTGACGCACCAGGGCGTCGAGCACGCGTACGCGGTACTCGCACGACGGCACATGGTGCATAAAGCCAAAGCAGACCGAGATGTCGGCGAGCGGGGCGTCGAAAAGCACGTCGGGCGTCTCGGCGGGGTTGAGCTTCATAAGGGCGTCGAGCACGTCGAGTTCCTGGAAGTGCAGGTTGGGAATGCGCAGCGCGTGGCCATGTGCATCGATGGCCAGGTCTTGGCACGAGTCGACACCATAGAACTCAAACGGGCAGCTGGCATCTGCCGAGGGGTTTGCGCCATCGACGCCCTTGGCGGCAAGTGCGCCGCCGGCGGCAAAGTTCTCGAATCGCATATTGCCACAGGCAAGATCGAAGACGCGGACGGGATGCTCGATCGTGGCGACGTCGAGCTGTTCGAGCGCGATATCCATGGTGCGTACCCAGCCGGGCCACGGGGCCTGGCGCGTATCGGAAAAGGAAGCGGAGTGCTCGCGATAGAACGTGTTGTTGAGCTGGATGAGCGATGAGGCGAAATCGCGGTTCACGGCGCGGAACTCCCTCCGTTAGCGGTGCGAAATAAACAGTACGACCATACTACCGTTAACGCCGCAACGGGGACAACCGAGCTGCGGCTCATTGCTTTGTTTGGACACATTTCCGCAGCTCATATGTGCCCGCAACCGCCAGTTGTCAAAAATCTCACTAGAATAGGTGGCATGCTTTTGGCGGTGGCGGATAGATTTTTAACTGTGCAAGGCGCCTTAAGAACAAAAAACGGTCCGGCGACACGGCTGGCATCACATAGGAGGAACCATGAATGTAGAAACTGCGCAGCGGCTCGCCGACCTTCGCCGCAGCAAGGGCTTTAGCCAAGAAGGGCTGGCGCGAAAGCTGCGGCTGTCGCGCCAGGCGGTTAGTAAATGGGAGCGTGCGGAGAGCTCGCCCGATACCGAGAACCTGATCTCGCTCGCCAAGCTCTATGGTGTGAGTCTGGACGAGCTGCTCAATCCGAGCGATGAGATTGAGGACGATATCGAGTTTGAGAACGAGGACCGCGCTCGTCAGCGCGAGGCCGAGGCGGCAGAGCGCGCCCGCACCCATGAGGCGGCGGCGCGCGCCACCGAGGCGGCAACGCAGGCAAGTGACGCGGCAGCCAAGGCGGCGCAGGCGGCAAGCTGGAGTGCGCAGGCTGCCAATGCGGCGACGGCTCAGGTGACGGGTACCGGTGCGGCTGGTCCGACTCCGGTGAAGGGTCCGTTCCAGTCATTCCCGTATTGGGCCGTGTGCTGGCTGCTGTTCTTTTTACTGATGTTCCTGTTTGGTGCCGGCCCCTTTGCTGCGCTGATCTTCTTCACGATTCCCATCTATCACTGGGTGGCGCGTGCACTCGATGGCGATTGGGCGCGCGGGGATATTCAGGTTGGTCCGGCACCGGTGGCGGTCAGGGCCCAGGGGAAGGATACTTCTGCGGAACCTGATGCTGACGTGGCTACCGCGGCCACCGCTGAGCCATGTGCCAAAGAAGGTGACGAATGATGAAGCTTTCGCATGAATCCAAGCTGCGCCTGGGCGTCGGCATCGGAGCGTTTGTACTGATTATCGGGCTTGTTTTTGGCGTTTCGCGGACTTTGATTCATTTTGATGGCCCGTGGGATCTCGACGATGTTATACCCGGCTTGTCCGGTATGGACGATGTGGTTGATGACGACGATTTTATGAACGATGGCGGTAACTATTCCGCTCGGCCTCAGCAGCTTTCGTGTACGACCTTTGATGCCGATGAGTTTCGCTACCTCGATTTCGATATCGATGCGGCTACGGTGGACGTCAAGGTTATTGATGGTAACAAGGCTCGCGTTATCGAGCGGGGACGCGTTACCAATGGTATGGATGCCTCCAAGGCCGCGACGCAGAACATCGCATCCGTCGAGGACTCGACGCTCAAGGTTTCCCAGTTTGGAGGTGATGACGGTAAGGCAATCGATCGCTCAGTTACGGTCGAGCTGCCGCGCCGTGTTGCCGAACGTCTGAAGGGAGTCAACGCGCACGTGGGCTCGGGTGATCTGCAGATTGCCGGTGTCACCTGTGATGGTTTCGACCTTTTCCTGGGTGCGGGAGATGTAGAGTTTGCGGGCAGCGTGACTGATGCACTCAGTGCTGAGGTCGGTTCGGGCGATGTGACGTTCGAGCTCTACCAGGCCCCCGCGAAGTCGATGGACGTGAGTGTGGGCTCGGGCGATGTGGAGATGATGGTTCCGAACTCGACGGGCTTTAAGGCGAGCCTTACCTTGGGCAGCGGCGACTTCGAGAGCGATTTCCTTCCGCTTGGCTACGACGGCGAGACCATTTTGAATCTTGAATTCGATAACGGCGATAAGTCTGCTACGTATCGTTTTGAGGTCGGTTCGGGCGACATGTCATTTGATTCAGAGTGACGGGCGGTTATCGAAGACTTATATACCATAGCTGCGCTGTTTGATGAAGGCGCCGAAGCCGAGATCGGCTCCGGCGCCTTTACCTTTACAATGGGGACATGGAACAGATTATCTTGAACATACTCGAGGCCCTGCGTCGCGGCGAGACCGTGGACGACAAGGCGCTCGTCAAACTGATACATGCCGAGGCGCGCCGTGAGGGCGCCGACAAACGTGACCTGGCCAAGCGCCGCCTGCTGCCATTCTGCCAGCGGGTTAAACGCGAGGAGCCGGCTCGGTGGGCTGCGTGGAATGTCGATTCCGATCTGGAACGTCAACTGCTGCAGGTCCTGCGCATGAAGCCTCGTCGCACGGCTTCGGGCGTGGCGACCATTACCGTTATCACCAAGCCCTGGCCGTGCTCGGGCGATTGCCTGTTTTGCCCCAACGATCTGCGCATGCCTAAAAGCTATCTGCATGCCGAGCCGGCGTGTGCCCGTGCGGAGCAAAACTGCTTCGACCCGTATCTGCAAGTGAGTGCCCGTTTGACGGCGCTTTCGCAGATGGGGCATGCGACCGATAAGATTGAGCTCATTGTGCTCGGCGGTACCTGGAGCGACTATCCGCAAGGGTATCAGGCGTGGTTTATGTCGGAGCTCTTCCGCGCGCTCAATGACGATGCCGTGGCTGGTGTGGCGGCTAACCCCATGTTGGCGCGTCCGGGCATCAGCCGTGCCGAGGCGGGGCGTCTGCTCGACGATGCGCCTGCCGATGCCCTGCCGCCGGTGGTAGCGGAGCGCCGCGAGCGCTATCGGGCTGCCGGCATTGCGACTGACGAGGCTGAGCTTGCTGCCGGCGTTGCCGACGAGCAGGGTCGTGTGGATGCTGCCGTGGGCGGCTATAACCGCGCGGTGCGTTGTCTGTACGGCCCCGGTACGCCGTGGGGCGAGGTTGCCGAGTGGCAAACGGCAACGATGGAGGAGCTTGAGCGTCAGCAGCGCATCAACGAGACGGCAAAGCATCGCGTGGTGGGGCTCGTTATCGAGACGCGTCCCGATGCCGTAACGCCGCAGGCACTTACGCTCATCCGCCGCCTGGGCTGCACCAAGATCCAGATGGGTATCCAGAGCCTCGACCAGCACCTGCTCGATATCAACGAGCGTCGCATTTCGGTGGCGCAGATCGAGCGGGCGTTTTCGCTTGCGCGCCTGTTTGGCTTTAAGATCCACGCGCACTTTATGCTTAACTTGTTGGGTGCCACGCCCGAAGGGGACAAGCGCGACTACGAACGCTTTATGACCGAAGGGGCCTTTATGCCCGACGAGGTCAAGGTCTACCCGTGTGCGCTCATCGAGGGCTCGCGTCTGGTGGGCTGCTACGAGCGCGGCGAGTGGCGCCCCTATACCGAGGAAGAACTGCTCGATGTGTTGGCCGACGACATCGTGGTGACGCCGGCGTTCTGCCGCATCAGTCGCATGATCCGTGACTTTAG
>CAUBWQ010000088.1 GCA_958439775.1 uncultured Collinsella sp.
GAACTTCTGACCTCTTCCGTGTCAGGGAAGCGCTCTCCCCCTGAGCTAAACGCCCAAATGGAGCGGACAACGGGGCTCGAACCCGCGACCCCAACCTTGGCAAGGTTGTGCTCTACCAACTGAGCCATGTCCGCTTACGAGGATTAATCTTACGTGATGCCCGCATCCTATGCAAGAACTTTTTTTGAAAAGTTTTGCGACGCTCTCGCGAGGGCATCAGTCGTCACGAAAGGCGCGAACAAACGCAGGCTCGCAGCGAGATGCCCCTACATCTCACCGAGCATGATCCAGGCAGAGCTGTCCTGCGCGAGCCTGCCGTCTGCAAGCGGTGATGAGGTGAGCAGGACCCTGCCCGCCGGCAGCTCCACGGGTGCTGCACCGAAGTTCGTCACACACGCCCAGCCGTTATCGCGGCGATAGGCGATGACGCCGCCCTCAGCGCCCTCGGCACCATCCGCAAGACCGGTGCGCCCGTCAAGATCGAGCCACGCAAGATCGTTGGCGCACCCGCGCAGCTTGCGCCGCAGCCAGAGGGCGTCACGATAGAGCGCAAGCATCGATGTCGGGTCCACTTCTTCCCTATCGGCAGCATAATCGGAAAACCATGCAGGCTGCGGCAGATGGGGCGCCGCATCGGCGTCTGCCGGCGAAAACCCAAACGATCCGCCATGCGCGGGATCGTCCGCCGCCACCCACGGCAGGGGCACACGACAGCCGTCGCGCCCCTTCTCACGCTTCGGTCCGTGCGTATTGGTCGCAGTAGGGTCTTCGAGTGCAGCCCACGGGATATCAGCCACCTCAAAAAGGCCGAGCTCCTCACCCTGATACACGTATGCCGAGCCCGGAAGCGCCAGCTCAAGCAAAAGGGCCGCCCGCGCGCGGCGCTCGCCGAGTTCACGGTCCTCGTCATAAGACGACCCGTCGCGCAAGAGCCAGTCGAGCGCAATCTGGTGGTAGCGCGTCGCCTTGATTTGCGGCAGGGCATAGCGTGTCGCCACGCGCGGCACGTCGTGGTTGGAGAGTACCCAGGTCGAGGCGGAATCGGATTCGACGGCTGCCTTCAAGCCCTTCTCGATTGCAGTGTGCATGTCATCATAGGTCCAAGTGGCCTTGGCAAACTCAAAGTTGAATGTCTGGCCAAGCTCGCTGGGACGCGCGTAGAGATACTGGCGCTCGGGCAGCACCCACGCCTCGGCAACGGCACTGCGCGGCGGATTATAGCGGTCGAACACGCGGCGCCACTCGCGATAGATCTCGTGGACCTCATTGCGGTCCCACAGCGGATGGGTGCCGTCGTCAACCATGTCATCGCCCTCGGCGAGATGCCACCGGTCGAGGTCATCGCGGTCGAGATCCTTGGCGAGACCCTGCGCCACATCAATGCGAAAGCCGTCGATGCCTCGATCGCTCCAAAACGCCAGGACGTCGCAAAAGAGCGCGTGAACCTCAGGGCATGACCAGTCAAAGTCCGGCTGCTCGGGCGTAAACATGTGCAGATACCACTGACCGTCCGCAACACGCGTCCATGCGGGGCCGCCAAAGTTGGCATTCCAATTGGTGGGAGGCAGCTCGCCATGCTCGCCGCGACCATCGCGGAAGATATAACGGGCGCGTTCGGGCGATCCGGGGCCGGCGGCAAGAGCGGCTTTGAACCAGGGGTGCTGGTTGGATGAATGGTTGGGCACGATGTCGACGATGACCTTGATGCCGCGCGCGTGAGCCGCAGCGATCATGTCATCGAAGTCGTCAAGCGAGCCGAGACGTGGGTCGACATCGCAGTAGTCCGCCACATCATAGCCGCCATCGACAAGAGGCGAAGGGTAAAACGGGCTCAGCCAGATGGCCTCGATACCCAGTCGCTCAAGATAGTCCATCTGCTGGGTAATGCCCGCGATATCGCCCAGACCCGAACCAGTCGAATCCTTAAACGAGCGCGGGTAGATCTGATAGATCGCGGCATCGGACATCCATGAGCGCGAAGAAGACTTTTCTGTAGCCATGGGGCGTATCTCCCTTGCAACGAGGTTATGCGAGATGCCCACGATGATACGCCCAAAGCGGACATTCGCGACAAACAACGCCACAGCCACGCCCCAAAACGATCGCTCCCTCGCGGGTTCGAGCCCAGGCGACGGGTACGAAAAAGCCCGGCTACCGTAGTAGTCGGGCTGTTACGTTTGGAGCGGACAACGGGGCTCGAACCCGCGACCCCAACCTTGGCAAGGTTGTGCTCTACCAACTGAGCCATGTCCGCTTGCGGGTTATTAATTTACGCGAGTTGTCCAAAAGACGCAAGTACTTTTTTCAAAAAACTTGTCTGCCGCATGTTCTTAATAGCCAAACGCGCTAAAGCGATTGGCTAGGCACACGATTCCAGCGCTCCGCTAAACAGCTTCACCATCTGCACGCGCGTGCCGGCGCCGTCCGTACGACGAGCAACCTCCACGTTATCGACGAGCATACGCATAAGCTTGATACCACGGCCGCGTTCCTCAGATGCAACCGGCTCGCTCGTTTCATCGATAGAATAGCCGGCACCTCGATCAAGCACCTCAACCACAACGCGATCGCCATAGGCCTGAACCGTCAGGACGCACCCGATACCGCCCGCATGGTCATAGGCATTACCCAGCGCCTCCCCCGACGCCAATGCGACATCGTAGCGCTCGTCACGGCGCAACGGAAGCGATTCAAGGAGTTCGGCGATGCGATGTCGGTAGTATGGAAGATTCTCGATACCCTGACGGACCTCAACGCTCTTACTCCAGCGAGGCAGCTCCCCCACCGGAATGGCAGGAATTGACTCCCGTGCCGGCCCCACGACATGAAGGATATCGACAAGACGAGCAATCTCCAAAAAGCGAACAACTTCACCTGATGCATTGACGAGCGAAAGCAGGCCTTCTCGCCTCATAAGCTCACGAGCGCGCGTAAGCAGGAATGCCAAGCCCGTAGAATCGATAAAGCTAACAGCCTGACAGTTGATGACGACACGACGCACGCCGCGGCCAATCAAAGCATCCAACCGCCGACGCAGCGCAGGCACCGTGGCGATGTCGATATCGCCTGGTGGCGTCAAAACCGCTATGTCATTCCACTCATTCATACGACCATGGTTCCCCAAAAAAGCCCACTCGATGCATTCGTTTCCCCAACCGTACGGATTCAGCCCGCCCAGCGTCGTCTATGAACGACCCCGTAAAAACTCAAGGGACACCAATGCAATGTCATCGTCCAGCGCCGATTCGGTAAATCGGTCAAGCTCGCCCAAGACCTTGCCGCAAATGCCCGATACGCCCTCACCCGAGACAGAGAGCAGAAGGTCGCGCAAGCGCTGCTCGCCAAAGAACGCTCCGGTGCGGTCGCGGGCCTCAATCGTTCCATCCGTATACATGAAGAGCATGTCGCCGGGGGCAAACGTAAACACGCCTGTCTCGTACACCATGCTCTCAAAGGCACCGATTACGCCCGATTGGCATCCAAGCAGCTCAACCTCTCCCCCACGGGCCTCGCCGCCACCCAGCGGCATCGACTCTGGCCTGATGACCATGGTCGGAGGATGGCCCGCCGAACAATACGTTGCGCGTCCGGCTTTAAGGTCAATCTTGGCGATAAAGGCCGTCACGAACGTCTCGACCCTCGAAAAGCCCATGAGCATGCTGTTAAGGGAGCGTGCCATGCGGGCCGGTCCAGCGCCCTCCCAGGCATATGCCGTCAGGGCCGTCTTGACGAGCGCGGACATCGATGCGGCCTCAATGCCTTTGCCAGACACATCACCCAGAATCATGACGGCGCAGTCGTCGGGAAGACGAATGAGCGTATAGAAATCGCCTCCGACCAACGCCGAATTCGTGGCCGACAGGTACACCGAATCGGTTGCGATACCCGGAACATCCCCCAGGGAATTTCTCATGCCAATCTGGAGCGTCTGAGCGATATGGCGCTCCTCGCGCTTTTGAGATTCGCCTTCGTAGATCAGTTCAAAGTCATGCGCCAAGTGCACCAAGTAGTCATATTCAAGGTCATCAATCGGCTCTTGGCTACCATCACGAAGCAGCAGCGCGCGCGTCGTCGGGCTCTTCGCAACAGAAGCAGGAACAATCGCGTCGTTACTGTGCTTGCCATCGCCCTCAGAGCGCGGGTGCCCCGCCTCGATGCCGGAGTCGACGTAGAGACCTTGACAAGGCAGACCATGCGCCCTAAGCCAGCCTCCCATAGGCATCGATTCGTCAACGCGAGTTATACGGACGTGTTTAAGGTCCTCGGCACTCGTACCCCCCAAAACAGATGCCTCAAAGCCATCAGGGCCAGCCCCCAGACGTGCCGCTGGCGCCGTCGTGGAAAAGAAAAGCTTCTCGGGATCGTCCGGCAAAGCAACGCGACTGCCGCCTTCAAAATCTATGACGTAGGAATCCAGACTGGCGTCATACTCAACAGGGCAAAAATGGCAGTTGAGCATATTGCAGATCTCGGACGATACCTCCTGGGTAGCCGCGACGGAATCGTCTAGAAAGGTAAACAACTCATCACGTAAGACATTGAGCGAGCGGCCAAGCTCGGCCGTGCGACGAGAGCGAAGACTCGATGCCATGCCGACCAGTTGGATAGACAAGTAATCGCAAATGACCTCGAGTACATTAACGTCATAGGCGAGCGGTGCCTGGGGTCGTTTCCAACCAACTTCCAGCACGCCAAGGATCTGCGTACCGTAAAAAACGGGAAGACAGATCTCGCTGCGGTACGGAGGCATATCCTGCACGCGCAACAGGTGCTTAGAACGATTGTCCAAGTCCATGAACATACCGGAGGCGGCCTTATCGCCCTCAAGGTCCTGTTGAATCGACAAGCGACAGGCGCGCGACTCACGAAGAACATACGTCGGAATGCCAGCGCCATACGGCAAAAACTCAGGCAGGTAGCTGTCGTACAGCTCCTTGGAAACACCGCGAAGTTTAAAACCGCCGCTCTCAGAAAAATAGATAGCGGCACCCGAAGCATCGAGCGTTCCTACAAGCTGGTTCAAAACAGTATCAAGCAGGCTGGGTAACTCATCGGAGCCCACAGTGCTCATAATGACCGAAAGCGTGCCAGAGAGACGCTTGTTCGCCACTCTAAGCTCCGATAACGCACGCTTGAGTTGACGGTCGTGAGAATACTGTTCTTCGATGCTATGGAGCGCCACCAGGACACGTGGCGCGCGGCGCCCAAAGATGCGTGGAGGCGTCACGGAGCCCGCACGAACCAAGACGGGGATAAAGGAGCCGTCACTCAGCTTGAGCATCAGTTCGTTCTCGGAGCCATCAGTTTCAAATGGCAGACGATGTTCCGTCGCACGTTCAAAA
>CAUBWQ010000089.1 GCA_958439775.1 uncultured Collinsella sp.
CATGAACCTCGCTACGGACTAAGGGTGCCGGCGAACAAAGAACATACCGAAGCTACTCCCTCGTCGCTCGCCGTGGCGGCGGGGGAGTATCTCGATTACCTCGCGGTCGAGCGGGGCTTGGCGCGCAACACGATTGCGGCCTATCGTCGTGACCTGACGACGTACTGCGCCTATCTGGAGCGGGCGGGCATCATGTCTTTTGATGAGGTGACTCGTCGGGTCGTGGAGGGCTTTGTCGCCGACCGTCGCGATGGGGGCTATTCCGATGCCTCGGTGGAGCGTGCGCTTGCGGCCGTGAAAGGCCTGCATGCCTTTTTGGTGCGCGATGGGGCTGTGGCCCAAAATCCAACGGCGGCGTTGCGCCTGCCTAAAAAGGCTGAGCGTTTGCCGGAGTATCTCTCGGTGGAGGATGTCTCGGCGCTGCTCGATCAAGACTGCCCCGAGGGCGAGATGGGCTTGCGCGACCATGCCATCTTGGAAGTGCTCTACGGATGCGGTTTGCGTGTGAGCGAATTGGTGGGGCTCGATGTGGGCGATATCCATATCGACGATGGTTTTGTACTCGTTCGCGGTAAGGGCTCAAAGGAACGCCTGTCCCCGTTGGTGGGAAGCGCGGCGCGAGCTCTGACGCTCTATGTAGCTGAGGGGCGTTCTCGCTTGGCAGCCCATGCCCGCGGAACCGAGACTCCGGCGGTCTTTTTAAATAAGAACGGCCGCCGTCTGTCGCGCCAGGTCATCCATGCCATCTGTGAGCGCTACGGGCGCCAGGTAGGGCTGGTGGGACTCCATCCCCATACGCTGCGCCACTCCTTTGCCACCCATATGCTTGCGGGCGGCGCAGACCTCCGTGTGCTACAGGAGATCTTGGGACATGCCGATATATCGACCACGCAGGTCTACACGCATGTCGATCGTACGCAACTGACCGAGGTCTATCTGGCGGCGCACCCGCTGGCACATCGTTAACACATCGCTGGCCTGCATATCTATAGGTATTTGGGGACGGGCCCCAGATTGCCGCTGCGCGCTTTTGCGCTCGCATGGGCAATCTGGGGCCCGTCCCATTTTTCGCCACTTGTCGTCGCGGTGGTGGGCCGCACGTGCCTTGGGTGGGGGAGTTTGGGGGCGATGTGAACGCCATGTAAAGGGACGCAAAAATCGCCTCAAGGTCAACTTGAAGGTTGAGGTTGAAAGGCGGGGTGCCACAGGTGGCATCCCGCCGTTGCTGTAAACACAACATATTGTGTTTTCGAACATATGATTGGGGGTGTTTTGCAATATATGGTGGGTGGAGTGGTGGGGCGGGGTGGGGGAAGGGGTGGGGAAAGGTGTTGAAAAATGGGGCGGTTCCCCATATTATTAATGACGTCGACAGGCGGGGTGGTTCCCCGCGTACGTGCCATCTGAGTAACCGAGGGGAGGGCGCACATGGGAATGACTGGTGCATACGAGCGCAATCTCGATGCAAAAGGTCGTCTGTCCCTGCCTGCACCCCTTCGCGAGGAGCTTGGAGAGCACGTTCGCGTGTTCAAAGCCCTGGATGTCGATGCTCTGTACGTGTTCTCTGCCGAGGCCTTCGATAAGTGGGTCGAAGGACTCTTCGCGGGTCGTGAGGGCCACGAGGGTTTTAACCCGCGTGACATTAACGACCAGAAGCTCATGAGGGCGATCAACAAGCGCACTACGTCGATGGACGTGGACAGCGCCGGTCGTATCGGTCTTTCCGAGTCTCTCCGCAAGCAGGCGAACCTCGACCGCGAGGTCACGGTTGTGGGCAACTACGACCACCTTGAGGTTTGGGATCGCGCCGCGGCCTATTTGGACGATTACGATGAGGCCCTGCTGGACCTCTTCTTCTCGTAAGGGCAAGGCACGGGTAACGGATGGAGCGTGGGATTTTGACACAAGAATATCGGCATGAACCTGTCATGCTCGGCGAAGTGCTTGAGTCGCTGCGGCTAAAGAGCGGCTCCGTTGTCTGCGATTGCACCCTTGGCGGTGCCGGCCATTCGGTAAAGATGGCCTCGCAGGTGGGGGAGACGGGCCTTTTGCTCGGCGTCGATCAGGACGACATGGCCCTCGAGGCCGCTGGCGCTCGTCTGGACCGCGAGGTTCCCGGCGTTCCGCACCAGCTGCTGAAGGGCAACTTCGGCGACTTGGACGAGCTGCTTTGCTCGGCCGAGGTGCCCGGGGTCGATGGCTTCCTGTTCGATTTGGGCGTTTCGTCACCGCAACTCGATATCCCTGGCAGGGGCTTTTCGTATAACGAGGACGCCCCATTGGACATGCGGATGGATCCGGGTAATAACACCTTAAACGCAGCTGAGGTCATCAACACCTATACCGAAGCCGACCTCGCCCGGATTCTACGCGTCTACGGAGAAGAGAAGTTCGCCTCGCAGATTGCGCGCGAGATCGTGCGCCGCCGCGAGCAAGAACCGATCGAAACCACCGGCCAATTTGTCGAGATCATCAAGGCGGGTATCCCGGCTGCCGCTCGTCGGCATGGCGGACACCCGGCCAAGAAAAGTTTCCAGGCCATTCGCATCGAGGTCAATCACGAGCTCGATGTGCTCGAACGAGGGCTTGATGCCGCCACCAGGTGGCTCAACCCGGGCGGACGTATCTGCGTCATCTCGTATCACTCGCTCGAGGACCGTATCGTAAAGAACCACTTTAAGGAGATGAGCCAGGGGTGCACGTGCCCGCCGGAGATTCCGGTGTGCGTGTGCGGCAACGTGCCGATACTCAAGGTCATCACCCGCAAACCCTTGGTTGCCCAGCCTGATGAGGTTGAGCGCAACCCTCGGGCGAGATCAGCCAAAATCCGCGTGGCGCAGCGTCTGTAGGCGCGACCGCGCGATATTGGACCTCCCGCTCGCACCATAAACGAAGCTTAAACACACTACCAACGTACTCGGGATGGGAGGCGGCATATCATGGGCTACAACACTTCAAGCGCAGCACTCGCCTATGATATGAACGCCATGCCCGCCTATCGTGAGACGCCGCAGGCTCCCGTTGCTCCCCGTGAGCAGCGCACGCCGCGCTTTGATGTCTACACGGGCGCGGGCCGTCAGGCAAACCAGGCGGTAAGCCCGGTTTTCATGAGCGTTCTTAAAACGTTTTGCATCATTGCGGCTATCTTCATGACGATCGGCGTCGCCCGCGTGGCGCTCGCCGGCGTTACGGCCCAGGTGCTCAACAGCAACGCCGAGCTTACCAACACGCTCGAAAAGGCGACCGATGAGAGCTCCGACCTGGAGGTCATGCATTCGGACTATGGCGCCGACACGCGCCTTCGCGACCTTGCGGGCGCTTATGGCCTGGTGGAGCCCAGCGAGAGCGTTACACGTGCCTTTACGCAGGATGCAGCCGCGGGCGCCAACGCGACCGCGACCGCTCAGTAGCAAGACGGTAGCTGAGTATGACAAATGACTATCGCCGCGGTTCCGATGGGGGCCGCGGTTCTGGACGTCCCTCGTCGCGGGGACGTTCTGGTTATCAAGGAACGGGTCGGCAATCTTACAACGCCGGGCGGTCCCGTGGCAACGACCCGGCGTCGCGACTTCGCGGCTCGGGCGGCCCTCAAGTGCATAACACCAGGTCGCGCAAGAGTTCGTCGACCGAATGGCTCACAGGCACGCCTCTGCCTCGCCGCAAAGCCGTCATGGGTTTCATTGGGTTTGGCTTGGGCTTGGGCGTCTTTCGTCTTGCCGACTATCAAATTGTCGAAGCCGATAAACTGCGCGAGCGTGCCGATGCGCGCCGCCTGCTTGCGCAGACCCTCTATGCCAAACGTGGCACCATCTACGACCGCAACGGCAACGTGCTGGCGTCGTCGGTCGAATGTCGCAACATCGCCGTGAACCCGCAGCTTGTCGAGGATGTCGACAAGACGGTGTCGGCGCTGGTCAAGGCAACTGGAATCGATAAAAAGACCTGCCGCAAGCTCGTCGAGTCCGATGGCACCTGGGTGTATATCAAGCGCCAGGTGGACGAAGACGATGCTGCGGCGCTGGAGAAGAAGAATCTGCCCGGCGTGCTTTTTGAGCAGGCCATGAAGCGCGTATATCCATACGGCAATCTGGCATCGCAGGTGCTGGGTGTAGTGAATGTAGACAACGACGGCTTGACGGGTCTCGAAAAGCAATACAACAAGCTTCTGACCGGCACGAACGGTTCTCTCGTACGCGAGCGCGCGAGGGACGGCAGCTATATCGCGGGCGGTGCCTATAAAAAGGTGGCTGCGGTCGACGGCGTTGATATCGTGACGACGCTCGACGTCAATATCCAGCGTGCGGCCGAGGATGCCCTGGCAGAGGCAGTTGAGAAGACTAAGGCCAAGAACGGCTCGGCGCTGGTCACCGATCCTACGACAGGCGAGATTTTGGCAGCCTGCTCGTACCCGACCTACGACCAGACCGATCTGGAGAATGCCAAGACCGAGGATATGAATCTGCGCCTGGTCACCGACGCCTACGAGCCCGGCTCGGTCTTTAAGACGCTCGTGGCGGGCGCCGGCTTCGACTTGGGCGTCGTGCGATCGAGTACGTCGTTTGAGGTGCCGGCGAGCATCAAGGTGGGCGACGATACCGTCACCGATGCCGACAAGCGCGACTATGCCATGACCATGGATGTGCGCGAGATGATGCGCCGTTCGTCCAACGTGGGCTTTGTCCTAGTGGGGCGCAAGATCGGTGCCGACGACTTTGCCGCCTATGTGGACAAGTGGGGCATCGGTCACAGCTCGGGTGTCGATTTTCCGGGAGAGAGCCTGGGTATCGTCAAGGAGCGTGACCAGTATGACGGCGCCACGCTGGGCTCGATGAGCTTTGGACAGGCACTGTCTGTCTCGCCGATTGAGATCGCACGTGCCGTGGGCGGCATCGCCAACGGCGGCGTGATGATGACACCGCACTTCTATAAGTCCAGCAAGGGCGACGAGAAGGACTGGGGCGAAGGCGAGCGCGCGATTTCGGAGGACGCCGCATCCCAGGTGACATCGTGCATGCAGACGGTCGTGTCCGAGGGAACGGGCGTTGGCGGCGCGGTTGACGGCTATGACGTGGCGGGTCAGACCGGTACGGCCGAACGTGCCGACGAGAACGGCGGCTACCTCAAGGAGAACTACATGTCGTCCTTTATGGGCTTTGCACCGGCACAATCGCCCAAGGTGCTGTGCTATATCACGCTCGACGGAACGCCGAGCGGCTCAGATGCCGCTGCGGTGCCGTTCCAGTCCATTATGGCCAACGCGCTCGACGTGCTGGGTATCCCGCACACGAAGTAGGGGGTTACAATCTTTGGGGCGTGGTTTGTTGTCCCATATGAGGG
>CAUBWQ010000090.1 GCA_958439775.1 uncultured Collinsella sp.
AGCTGAGCCAGCGTCAGTGACGACCAAGAGGGCGGCGCGCGCATGGCGTGCGAGTACTTCTTAAATCGCGGGCACAAGAACGTATACTTCGTCTCTGGTAAGAAAGAGGCGCTGTCGAGCCAGTGTCGTATGAAAGGTTGGCGTGCGGCACTCGAGGCGCGTGGCATTGAGCCGCCCGAGCCTCTGCAAGGTGATTGGAATGCGGATAGTGGCTATGCCGCGGGCCTTGTGCTTGCCGATAAGCCCGATTGCACGGCGGTCCTCGCTGCTAACGACTGCATGGCAAACGGCGTGATGATGGCTCTACGTGACAGAGGGCTCAGTGTGCCCGACGACGTGTCCGTGATCGGCTTCGACGATGAGCTCTACAAGACGATTCCCAACTCGATTCTGACGTCGGTGAAGTTTCGCCACCGCGAGCTGGGCGTCCGTGCGCTCAACGAGGTCGTCGCGGGTCTGGAAGCTCCGAGCTCCAGAAGCCGTACGCTCGTCTCAGGCGTGTTGGTCGAGCGTTCCAGCGTAAAGGACTTGCGGGCGTAGACGTGCTCGGCCTGTTCCGTTTGTCTCGATCTGTAACAACTAGACGGTCAAAAGTGGTCTACATGTTACAGATTGAGATTTTCGGCTTGGCCTGTGCGTTCGTCTCGATCTGTAACAGCTAGGACCGAAAAACTCGGCTAGATGTTACAGATTGAGATGAACAGGAGGACGGGTGCGGTCTAAACAAAATGGCCCGCGCATCACGCATCGATGCACGGGCCATTTTTTTTCTGCGAGCGGCAGGTGGCGTCAGCGTTTTATGCCTCGAGGTTTTCCTCGATCCAGGCGACGGCACCCTTGGGATCCTTAGTGAGGTCGATGTACTGTTTGCCCTTGGGCGACAGCAGCGTGATGCCCAGGCGGTCGGTGTCGGCCTTCATCTCGTTGTAATAGGTGCGAACCTGCGGAGCCAGGACGATGACGTTGTACTGGTCCATGATGGCGTAGTGGCTGCCGTAGGCACCGGCGTTGGCGGTAATGTCGATGCCCAGCTCGTCGGCGCCTTCCTTAAGCGCGTTGGCGAGCAGTGCAGAGGTGCCGGCGCCAGCGCACAGAACCAGAACCCTCAGATCCTTGCCCTTAAGGGCGGACGGAGCTGCGGAGGCCTCAGTGGCAGAAGCGGTCTCGACAACAGGAGCCTCAACGGCGGGGGCGGCAGCGGTCTTGACGGCCTTGGTCTCCTCGGCCTCTTCTTCGGCCAGGGTCTCGGCCTCCTGCTTGCACAGGACGTTGTCGTAGGCCTTGCAGAACGGGTAGTAGATTAAGAAGTCAACGGCCAGCAGGACGACAACCAGGACCAGAGAGATCGGCTGGAAGTTGGTGTCGATGAAGGTGCCGATCGGTCCGGGGAGTGCCCACGGCATGGCATAGATAAAGCCGTTCATGCCCAAAAAGTCGATGAAGAACTTACCAATGAGGACGTTGGCCACGGGGGCAAACAGGAACGGGATCAGGAAGTACGGGTTGAGGATGATGGGCGCGGCGAACAGCAGCGGTTCGTTGACGGCGAACATCACGGGTACGACAGAGGCTTTGCCGACGGCCTTGAGCTGCTTGGAGCGCATAAAGAGCAGGAAGATGATCGGGACAATGAACGTGGCGCCGGTGCCGCCGAGTTCGCCGATGTAGTTACCGAAGTTCTCGGTCAGGGCGAGGGCGGGGTGACCGCCGGCCTGCAGCGTGGCGAGGTTGGTGGTGATGTTGCCAAACAGCGCGGCGTTGAGGGCAGGCTTAACGACCGAGGGGCCGTGGATGCCCATGAACCAGAACAGCGGGATCATGAACCAGATGAGGGCGAGGCCGGCGTAGGAATCGGCAGCGGCGAACAGCGGGCTCACCAGCGTGGAGATGACGTTGGCAAACGGGACGGCCAAGCAGGTGCGGCAGATAACGTCGATGACGGCGACAAACAGGATGGAGAAGCTGAAGGCGAAGATGTCGCGGAAGTTCTGGGCGATGGCGCCGGGGACTTCTTTGGGCAGCTTGATGGTGATGTCTCGCTTAATGCAGAAGGCATAGATGTTGACCGTGGCAAATGCGGCGACAAAGGAGCTCAGTAGGCCCTTGGTGCCCATGTTGTCGGTAAAGAACACCGATACATCGGCGCCGTCGATCTTGGCACTCGTCTGGGTAACGGCCAAGATGAGCATAGCGCACATGGCGGCGACCATGGTGCTCGTGGCGTTGATGGCCTTGCCGGCAGGCATGCGGCGGTTCTTGGAGCCGGTCAGCGCGCTTGCGGTGGTGCCGGCGACCATGATGCCCACGACGCCCATCGTGAAGTTGTAAACCTTGTTGCAGAAGTTCACGACGTCGACGTTCCACCAGTCGGGCAGCGTAAAGCCGCCGACCGTGGCGACAACGCCCGGCAGGGTCGAAATAAGCAGGAAGACAGAAGAAGACAGGATGACGGGCATTGCTGCCAAAAAGCCGTCTTTAATGGCCTGAAGGTAGATGTTCTTAGAGACCTTGTCGAAGTACGGCTGACCTTTCTCCAAGAACTTAACGATCGATTCCATAGTTCACGCTCCTCTTTGCATGAAATCTTAATGGCATGGACGTTGAAAACCTATATGGTCTCCCGCTTGCTAAAAGCCCGGGTGCAGGCGGGGTCGGTCCCAGGGGGAGAGAGGGGAGCGGCTGGGTTTGTATCGCATAGGGCCGCTCCCCTCTCGGGGGAAAGCGAGGCGATGCGCTACTGCGCGTCCGCCATAGTGTCGGCGAGCTCCTTGTACCAGAGTGCCGACTGCTTGATGTAGCGTTTTTGCGTGTCGAAGTCGATGTAGAACAGGCCGTAGCGCTTGTTATAGCCGTTGGCCCACGAGAACTGGTCCTGCAGGCTCCAGATAAAGTAGCCCTGGACGTCGACGCCCTCGGCGCGCGCCCGGAGCACCTTCTCCATGTGCTGGTCGACAAAGTCGATGCGCTCGGGATCGGCGACGATGCCGTTTGCGTCGGGCTCGGGGTCCTTGTGGCCCAGGCCGTTTTCGGTGATATAGATGACGGGGAGGTTGGGATAGGTGGCGCTGATGTGCTTGAGCGTGTCGTAGAGGCCTTGCGGGTAGATGAGCCAATCCCAGTCGGTGGTGGGGATACCCGGCATATCGACCTGCTGCCCGACGCCCTTAAACTTAAAGCACGAGGTGCCCTTGTCTCCGGTGCCGTTAAAGCTGTTGGTGGACTCGCCATCGTAGGCGGCGATAAACGCCGACTGATAGTAGTTGAGGCCGAACATATCGTTGCGGGGCGCCGCCTTGGCGAGCTCCTCCATGTCGCTGTCCTCAACCGTAAGCGTGGCGTTGTTGGCACGCAGAATCTCGTTGATGAGTGAGAGGGTGCGCGCGGAGTAGTGACCCAGGAAGGCGCCGTCCATGATGAAGTCGGTGTAGAAGGCGTTGTACAGGTCGGCGGCGTGCTGGTCGGCGGGCGAGTCTGTGGCAGGATATGCCGGCGTCAGGACGTTGACCATGCCAATGCGTCCGCCCAGGTGCTCGGTCTCGTCAAGATCCTTATACAGGTTGACGGCGCGGGCGTGGGCAACGAGCTCGTTGTGCTGGCTCTGGATGCCGCTCGTCACATCAAAGTGATGGTTGGGCGGGAAGTTGCCTTGGATGTATTGGGAGTGCGAGAGGCTGATGAGCTCGTTGATGGTGAACCAATTCTTGACCTCGCGGAACTCGCGGAAGCAGAACTCGGCATAGCGCACATAGGCGTCGACGGTCTTGCGGTTGAGCCAGTCGCCCTGGTTGAACAGGGCGGCGGGGGAGTCAAAGTGATGCAGGGACACATAGGGCTCGACGCCATACTTTTTGCAGCAGGCGAACAGCTCGTGGTAGTGCTTAACGCCCTCGGCGAGGGGCTCGGCATCGTCGCCGTTGGGGAAGATGCGGGTCCAGGCGATGGACACACGGATGGCGTTGAGTCCATGCTCGGCAGAAAGGCGGATATCCTCCTCGTAGCGGTTGTAGAAATCACTGGCCGGGTCGGGCAAAAAGCGACCCTGGGCGACAAGGTAATCGTCCCACATGGTCTTACCCTTGCCTGCCACCTTCGTGGAACCTTCCGTTTGGTACGCGGCGGTTGCGGCGCCCCAAACAAAGCCCTTCGGCAGCTGCTGTACGCGGTTTAGCAAAGACATATGCATACACCCTCTCGTCTCGCTGTTCGATATTGTGCGTTTGCGCTCAGGAGGCTCCCTGGTTAGCGTTCAGCGGTGAAAAAGCCCGATAAACACTATCTTAAAATGATTAGAACCAAAATGAGCACGTGAACATTTGACAATGAGCACGTTAACATCCGGCTGGGATGTATAGAAACAAAACAACTTCAAACAGCCGCGAACGGTTGTATTTGTTCGGTAAGCGGTTTTGATTGACAGAAGTTTTCATGTTGTGGTATATGGCTCGGGTATCATGAGCACGTTATCGATGTATGTACGATGCGCCATGGGCGCGGGGAATAGTTGGGAAGCAGGTTAGCGTGGAAGGCATGGCTCAGCAGACAAGGAATGGTCATTCGGCGAGCGCGGCAGAGGTTGCGGCGCTCGCTGGCGTGAGCCGCCAGACTGTGTCCCGCGTGGTCAACGGGATGCGCAACGTGACGGAAAAGACGCGCAAGCGTGTGCTGGCCGCCATGGAAGAGCTGGGCTTTCGTCCCAATTTTGCTGGAGCGGCGTTGCGCGGCGGGTCGTATCGTTCTATTGGCCTGTGCATGTACAACATCACACGTGTCGGTAACCTGGCGACGCTCGAGGGTATCATGCAAGCGGCGCGCGAGCACGATTTTGCCGTCACTATGATCGAGATGGGCGGCGACAAGCCCTATACACTTGCCGATGCCTCGCGCCGCATGGTCGAGCGACCCGTCGACGGCATGATTCTCAACATGAACCGCATGGCTCCCGATTTTGAGGAGTTTGTTCCCCAGCCGGGAGTGCGAACGGTCATCCTGTCCATGTATGCGCATCCGCGCTGCACGACGATCGACTCCGACCAGTATGGTTCGTGCGAGCTGTTGACCAATTATCTGCTGGAACATGGTCACTCGAATATGCGGTTTGTGGCGGGTCCGGAAAACTCGATTTCCTCGCGTTTTCGTGAGGCCGGTTGGCGCGATACGCTGGGTCGTGCTCATGTCGATGCCGCTCCGATGCTGCGTGGCGATTGGAGTGCGGACAGTGGGTACGCCATGGGCGAGCGGATTGCGGCCGAGGTGCTTGCCGGCGGGTCGCAGGCGCCGACTGCCGTGCTTGCG
>CAUBWQ010000091.1 GCA_958439775.1 uncultured Collinsella sp.
CCGTGGAAGAACTTGGTGAGCGAGCTCACGAAGAAGAAGCCTTCGAGCAAAAGGAAGAAGGCCGCGAAGATCCACGGAGCAACCTTGAGCTTGCGCTCCTCGTGCAGGTAGAAGAAGAGCAGCAGCGTGGTGCACATCATAGTCAGCGTAATGGCAAGGCCGTACGCGGCTTCCATATGCGCCGAGTTCTGGAACAGCAGCACCACGATGACGCAGCCGACAAGCATGACGTTGTTGACCATGGGGATGTAGAGCTGGCCCTTGGTCTCGGCAGGGTAGAAGACCTGCATGTGCGGCATGAGGTCCAGACGGCTGGCCTCGGACACCAGCGAGAATGCGCCGGTGATGAGCGCCTGCGAGGCAATGATGGCCGCGACGGTGGAAAGGCCGACGGCAAACGGGCGCAGGCCCGGGGCGAGCATCTGGTAGAACGGGTTGAGATCGGCAATGCCCATGAGCTCGGGGTTGGCAGCGTTGTTCATAAGCCAAGCGCCCTGGCCCATATAGGACAGCAGCAGGCAGCACTTAACGAACGGCCAGGTAGCGTAGATATTGCCGCGGCCGACGTGGCCCATGTCGGAGTAGAGCGCAGCGGCACCGGTGGTGGCGAGGAAGCAGCTGCCCAGAATCATGATGCCCGCGTGGTTGTTGGGGAACAAAAAAAAGGCGATGCCGCGGAGCGGGTTGAGGCACAGCAGCACGGCGGGGTGCTGTAAGACAAAGAACAGACCCGTGCCGCCCAAGAACAGGAACCACAGCGTCATGATGGGGCCAAAGGCGTGACCGATCTTGGCCGTACCGATGCGCTGTACCAAGAAGAGCACGATGATGATGGCGAGCGTAATGGCGACGACGCGGCCCTGGTCATCGCCCAGCACGGCATCAACCGCCGGGATAGTGCGCAGGCCCTCGATGGCCGTGGTAACGGTAACGGCCGGCGTCAGGATGCCGTCGGCGAGCAGCGCGGCGCCACCCAGCATGGCGGGGATGATAAGCCACTTGCCGCAGCGCTTGACCAGGCTGTACAGGGCAAAGATGCCGCCCTCACCATGGTTATCGGCGCGCAGCGAGATGAGCACATACTTGATGGTGGTCAGCAACGTGACCGTCCACACGACAAGGGAGAGCGCGCCGAGCACGAACTCCTCCGTGACGCTTCCGATGCCGCCGTTGCCGGCAACGAGCGCCTTGGTTACATACATAGGGCTGGTGCCGATATCGCCGTACACCACGCCCAGCGTGACGAGCATCGCCGAGATGCTCACAGGAATCGCAGCGTGCGAAGCTGCCTCCTTGGCCTTTTGTTCCATAAGCCGGTTTCCTCCCAACTTTAATGTTCGAAGGAATTATAGGTAATCGGCCCATGTTTGAATGGCACTGTTTTCCCAGCTAGATAAACATTTATACGGCCTTTAAGCCACCTCGGCGATATGGAATGTGACAAAGGGACTGTCTCTTTGTCGCATCCGTCATTTTCCGAGCCAATTTTTGAACCACCACTCCATGGAGCGGCTCATCTCGGCCATAAAGGGACTCGTGTGCTTGCGGGTATAGATGTCCACGACGCGCTCCCCCACCACGCGGGCATGCGGACGGAACATCGCGTCCATCTCGGCTACCTGCGCGTCCATAGTCGCAGCATTGGCGCGGCAGTAGCGCTCCTCGTGCACCAGGTTCACCACGGGATGCGCAATGGCCGGACGCTCCTTACGGGGCGTGCCGATGATGAGCATCGACAGCGGCATGGTATACGGAGGCAGATCGAGCAGCTCGGCCACTTCCTCGGTATTCTCGACGATATCACCGATGTAGCAGCTCCCCAGGCCCAGGGCCTCGGCGGCGACCACGGCGTTTTGCGCAGCGATCACGGCGTCCTGGGCCGCGATGGCAAAGTCACCCAAACCCGGTGCACGGCGGGGCGCCTTGCCCGTGCGCTCGACAAACTCGGGCTCAAAGCAGCCCACGTGCTCAAACAGATCGATCCACTTGGCATAGTCGACCACAAATATAAGTGCCCAGGGCGCCTTGGCGATCATGGGCTGGTGGTCGCACAGGTCGGCCAGACGATCCAGCGTAGCCTGCTCGCGAATGCTCACGATGGAATACATCATCATGGCGCCCGCCGACGGCGCGCGACTCGCCGCATGCAAAATTGCCGCCCGCTGCTCGTCGGTCACCGCCACGGGACGGTCGTCGTCATCACGCGCAAAGACACGCGTGGAGGAACGGTGCTCCAACGTGTCCAGCACCGCATTGCCCGTTGTCTCGACCGGATAGCCGCCCGCGTCCATGCCAGCGTCCACGTCACCCGCACTCGTCATACAAGCCCGTTCGTTCATCGCCTCATCCTCGCCAATTCTTTAAGAAGCCTTTACGTTTCCGTGTAATTCCCGTCCATTATCGCGCAGGTCGCCACTACATTGCGCCACACCGTCACACGTGCGCGTTAATATGGCTGGTTGTTGTGCGCAGACACTAATTGCAGCGCATATCTTGGTAACAATCGGGTAAACCCCCGCTTTCGTACGTTTTAGTTTGTGAGGAGTCTCAGCATGTTCGCTGCCGCCATCTCGCTCGTCGGTCTTGCGGCGACCGTCTACCTTGTCTTGCGCGAGGCCAAGGCCATTCGCGCTCAGTCGGGCACCGTTGCCAAAAGCGCTCTTGGGTGGAGCGTCGCCTTCGGCCTGTTCCAGGTCTTTTTGACCGTCTGGGGCGCCATTGGCCTCGTCGCCCAAAACGAGCCGCTCGCCTTTGTGATGCTCATCCTGACCAATGCCATCCTCACCGGCTGCGCCTGGGCCAGTATCGCCCGCGACCGCATCGCCCCGCGCGTCTTTGCGTTCGCCAAGCCCGACGCCCCCGCCCCCACCGGCAAGCTCGCCCGCCTGCGCGGCGCCTTTGTGGGCAAACCACTCGTCGCCGCCGTCCTGTGCCTGCTGCTCGCCGGCGTCTTTGCGCTGCTGGGCATGGAGGTCTCGTCCAACCACGACTTTACCTGGGTCTACCCCCTGTGCATCCTGCTCGAGTGGGCCATCATCACCGTGCTCATGATCGGCTTGTTCTTCCTGTTCCAGCGCCACGGCGCAGCTCCCGCGGTCCTGGCCTTTGCCCTCTTTGTCCTGGGCATTGCCGAGTTCTTCGTCATCACGTTTAAATCCATGCCCATCCAGCCGGGCGACCTTTCGGCCATCTCCACCGCCGCCGCGGTCGCCGGCACCGGCTACACCTTCTCCATCTCGCTGTTCTGTGTGCTGTCCATGGGCTTTACCGCCATCGCCATGCTGCTGTGCGAGTACGCCGGCCTGGTGGCACCGCACCGTCAGAAGGGTGCCGCCAACGCCAAGCGCATGCTGCTCACCAACCTGCTCGTGGCAGTGCTGTGCCTGGGCGGCGTAACCGCGCATGTCACGCTCATCGACTACTACAACACCCTCGGCATCACCGTCTACACCTGGCGCCCGCTCGAGAGCTACTGGCGCGAGGGCTACCTGCCAGCTTTTATTAGTGCGGCGCAGTCCATCAAGCCGCCCAAACCCGCCGACTACTCCGTCGACGATGCCAAGGCCACGCTCAAAAAGTACGCCAAGGCCTACGACAAGTCCGACGCGGCCAAGAGCGACGAGCGCGCCGCCGCAAAGGAGCAGTTCGACAGCGAGAAGCCCACGGTCATCGCCATCATGAACGAGACCTTCTCAGACCTTTCGATCTACCAGAACATGCGCGCCGGCTACGAGGGCCCGCAGTACTTTAAGAACCTGTCCAACTGCCTCAGCCGCGGCAAGCTCTATGTGAGCGCCTACGGCGGCGGTACCGCCAATACCGAGTTTGAGTTTATGACCGGCAACTCCATGGCCAACCTGGGCTCGGGCGTGTACCCCTACACCATCTACAACATGGAGACGACCGGGAACCTGGCAGAACAGTTCAAATCGCTCGGCTATTCCACCACGGCCATGCACCCCAACCACGCGACCAACTGGAACCGCGAGAACGTCTACAAGGACTTTGGCTTTGACCAGTTCCTGTCTATCAATGACTTCCAGGGAGCCGTCACCCTGCGCGGCATGGTGACCGACCAGGCTACCTACGACAAGATTCTTGAGCTGCTCGACCAGAACGCCGATCCGCAGTTTATCTTCGACGTGACCATGCAGAACCACTCGGGCTACGACACGGGCCTGCTGCCGGTCGACAAGCAGATGCATCTCAACATCGACACAACCGACCTGGACGCCAAGACCGTTGAGGACGGCACACTGTCCGATGTCGACGAGTACGTCTCGTGCATCGAGCAGTCCGACCAGGCGCTTCGCTACTTCCTCAACGCCCTGAGCAAACTCGATCGCAAGGTGGTCGTGGTGTTCTGGGGCGACCACCAGCCGTTCTTCCCGTCCAAGTTCAACGATAAGTGGTTTACCGGCGAGGACGATGCCACGCACCAGGAACGTCTGTGGCAGACCGACTACATCATCTGGGCCAACTACGACGTTGCCGGCTGCGACCAGACAAGCGAGGTCGACGACCTGTCCACCAACTACCTGTCCACCCAGCTGATGCAACTGATCGGCGCACCGCTGACCGACTACCAGAAAGCGCACATGACGCTGCGCGAGTCGCTGCCCGCCATCAACTCGGTCGGCTACGAGGACGCCAGCCTGCGCTGGGCGCTCTCCTCCAACGTCACCGGTGACGACGCCGCCGCAGCAGCCGCCACCAAGGCACGCGAGGATTACGCCAAGATGCAATACTACGAGATGTTCCGCGACGGCAAGAACGTGTACACCGAGCACTTCCAGACCGAGGCCAACGAAACCGACCCCAACCTGGCGCCGGGTACGACCAAGATCAAGTAGCAGCGCGTCTTAACTGGTTCGTCTGCCCGGCGACGCGGAACGTAAGGTTCCCTGCTCGGTCAGTCCTGCGCAAGACGAAGGCCACATTAAGTGGCCTTCTTTGCGTGCGGAAAGTGTGTCCCGAAATTCTTGTCTGGAATGGGATGCAGTTTCCGCTTGGGACCCAATTGGGAAAGAGTGTCCCACTATTCAGCTGGATTCCGGGATGTATTTTCCGGTTGAGGCTCGTTGGGAAAGTGCGTCCCACTTTGGGGGCTGATTCTGGGACGTGGTTTCCGGTTGGCTCTCATTGGGAAAGTTCATCCCATTTCTCGGCCTAATTATGGGACGCAGTTTCCCGTTGAGGACCCTTTGGGAAAGTGCGTCCCGGTCTGGGCGCTCAAACTGGGATGGATTTTCGGGATGAGGGCTTGACGGAAAA
>CAUBWQ010000092.1 GCA_958439775.1 uncultured Collinsella sp.
CCACTAGGTTAACGAGCACCAGCGCCAGAATGTAAGGGCCAAAGACCTCAAACACCTGGTCACCCGCCACGGGGCCGGCCTGAACGCGGTCAACGATAAGGGCCATCACGTAGGTGTTGGCAAACGTGAGCAAAAAGATGTAGCCCGCCGACGAGAACACCGAGAGAAAGACGATCAGCGGCTGCGTGCGCGTGACGTCCCAAAAACGCTGCAGCGTGCGGCGCACGGTGGAACGTTTGAGCGGACTGGTGCTTCTCTGAGACATGGTCTTCCTTTCGCGTCTGATAGGACGAAACGCCATTGTTGCACACTAAAGCGCACTTCAGGCAAGCACGGCGCGAAAAGCGCCCGCGCCCCGCGTTTACGTCGGCGCCCCGCCGTCAGATGCAGCTAGTCCTCGTCTTTTTGGTCTGCGGGCAGGCTCGCAGACGTGAGCCCCAAGATCTCGTCGGCCTCCCGCGTGTCTTCCAGCGCGTCGATATCCTTGAGCTTGCGCTCCATAACGTTGGTGCGCGTGGTGATGATGCCCTCGACCGTCTTTCCTGCGGTCTCGATCTGCTGCTGGGCGCGGCGCAGCGCCGCCTGATAGCGTGGCAGCTCGGCCTTGACGGCAGAGAGCACACGCAGCACGTCATCGGTGCGTTTTTGCAACTTAAACGTCTGATAGCTCATCTGCAGACTGTTGAGGATGGCCGCCATGGTGCTGGGGCCGGCAACGTTGACGTGATAGTCGCGGCCCAGGGTCTCGATAAGCCCGGGGCGGCTGACGACCTCGGCGTACAGTCCCTCAAACGGCACGAACATGATGCCAAAGTTGGTCGTTGCCGGCACACTCAGGTACTTTTCGCAGATGTCCTTGGCCTCGCGCTTCACCATCATATCGAGCGTCTTGCGTGCCGCGGCAACGGCCTCCGCATCGCCCGACTCCTGGGCGTCGAGCAGATGCTCGTACGCGTCGCCCGGGAATTTGGAGTCAATCGGCAGCAGCACGGGATCGCCCTCGTCCACCGGCAGCTTGACGGCAAACTCAACGCGCTCCGAGGCGTCGGGCTTGGTGGCGACGTTTTCCAGATACTGGTCGGGCGTAAGGATGTCCGCCAGAATTGCACCCAGCTGCACCTCGCCCAAAATGCCACGCGCCTTCACGTTGCCCAGCACGCGCTTAAGGTCGCCCACGCCAGTGGCGATGGACTGCATGTCGCCCAAGCCCTTGTACACGGCCTCGAGCTGGTCGCTCACCTGCTTAAACGATGCCGACAGGCGATCGTTGAGCGTGCGGGAGAGCTTCTCGTCCACCGTCGCGCGCATCTGATCGAGTTGCACGTTGTTGTCTTTGCGGATAGCACCCAGCTGAGCATCGACCGTCTCGCGCACCTTGTCCAAGCGATGCTCGATGCCCTCGCGATTGGCGCCGAGCTGTTGGGCCGTCTCGCGGCGCAGGTCATCCATCCGGTCACCAGCTTGCGAGAACTCGCGTGCGATGGCCAGGTAACGTTGCTGCTCCACGGCCGCATCGGTCGTCTGCTGCTGCGCAATGGCATTGGCCGTGCGGCGGGTTTCGGCCAGCGCGGCGTTCAGGGCATCGAGCGCATTGTTGGCCTGCTCGAGTGCTGCCAGCGTTTCCGCGCTACTGTCGCCACGCTCCCGCAACTCGGCACGCAGGCTCTTGAGCTGGAGGGCGCAAGCCACAGCAACTCCCACCGCCACCAAGGCGATCACAACAAGCACAATATCAATAGCAGACATAAACTCCGCCCAACAAACCCAATCGAGCACCAATCAAAACCGCGATCAATCTTACCCCGTCACACACACCGGGCGCCCGGCCCCTTCTTGGGTGCCCCTCTCCTCCGCATATTCCATAATGCGGCGCGCCGTTTTCCTGCTCACCTTTGAGTCATCGCCGGCCAAGTATGCGTATACGTTTCCTTTATTCAGGCGCAGAGCACGGCAGAGGCCATAGCGCGTTACACCCGATTCCTCCAATGCTTCCAGCGTTTTCTTTCTCATCAGGGCGTTCACCCTTCTATCGGCCGCCGGCTTTTCCTTCACCGCTCTATACGCACGCCAAACGTTGGCATAACGATTAGGGAGCTCACTTTTGGCGCACAGAGACGCCATGCTACCCGCTTGACCGTACAAGGATAAAACGTCTCGGTAATCCCGTTCCATCCACGAGCCCTCGGATAAACCCAGAACGTATTCGGCTTTTCCTTGCGCCAAAGCGAGCAAAAACAGAGGCTCCGCCACACGCGGCGCATCCGTCGTCGCCTGCTCAACCAATTTTCTAAAACTCAGCGACTGCTGTCCAGATAGCTCTCGGCAATAGCCTTTTAAGAATCCCTCAAAGGTCAGATTCAACCGAGCACCTCCTTTTTGTATTGCCTGTATGCACAGACCATCTCTTGATAGCTTCGCTCCGAAGGCGACGACGCCAGTGCTTCTCCCTCGTCGAATATAAGCCGTTCGAGCAGCCCCCAATCAAGTCGGTCGACGAATGCCTGGCTATGAAGATCGATTATGTCGTTCGGACGGTAGGCATAGAGCTTCATTACCGCCAGGTCCTCCAAGGATGGCGTAAAGTACCTGATAAAACACGCCCCAATATCCAAGGGAATCAAACGATCTTCGTAATTGAATGGCATCTGATTACAATATGTCACCGCCATACCATTCACCTCGGGGTATCGAGCTATGATCTCGCGGAGGCACCTGTCTGCCTCAAACACATCGATGTCATGTGTAACCGAACGATTCGTCACATCGTTTAGCATGAAGGCGCCTCCTCCCACCAATACAACGCTCGGCCTGTCGTCTCTTGGACCTATTTCCAGCTCTGCCTCTTCGTCAATGCCCAACAGAGTCTGTTCTAAATCCTGCTTATACATAACAAATCCTATTATTATTCATCTTCAATAATACTATTCAGTCGCACGACAGGACCAACAGGATGCAAGAATTCCGCTCGTGGCGATAATCCCTACACCCTAGAAGTCCTAATGTGACAAACGCTAACTCTCCCAGCCGGCGCGGATTGTTGTTATGACATCGCCTAGGCGCTGGCCGAGGGCTGACAGATGTTGGAGCACCTCGTTGGGCGATGCGCCGTTGAGAATGCACGTGAGGGCATACGACGCCAGAAAGATGGCCGCAAGCCCTAACGGGATGAGCACGATCATCGCCAATGTGCGCAAGCGCTGGCCCACACGGCGACGACGCGCACGACGCTTGTCGAACGCGAGCTCCTGCGCATATGAATCTTGCTGTACGGAATAGGCCTCTGGCGCCGATTCACACCCGGGCACAGCTGCAGGTACAGCAGCGGGCACGACATTTTGCGCAAAGGGCTGGGCTGCCGCCCCCTGCATTTGCATCTCCATGAGTCGTTGCTGCTGACGCAGCATGCGCTCAGCTTGTTGCTGCGGAGTCTCAAGAAACAGATCCATGCTGGCCTCCAAAATCGGAGCATTCGACGCTTACGACCAGCATCCCGCACCGCCATGACCGCGACAACGCAATCGCCGGCAATAGCCACAAAGTTTCTTTTGCTCAAAAGCTGTCGAAAACCTCAACAACTCCCCTACCAGCACTTTCTCTGAGCTTTTTTCGCCAGCAATCTTTTGGCCTTCCACCCTTACACCAACTGACCAAAATCTAACCAAAAGCTTGACGAAAATTGTGGAGACCGGGATCCCACACAAAAAGTGCCGCCCCAAAGGGGCGGCACACAAACTTATTATCAGCTTTTCTGTAACGAGCATGCGACGACTCAACGCCGGGGCGCAGGGCGGGGAAATCTTTGCCTCGCGCGACCCTGCGAAGCCGTGAGCGAGAGGGAAAGATTTCCCCGCCCTGCGCCCCGTGGTCGGTGAGAACAGACTACATGCCCGCGAGACCGCGGGCGGCGGTAGCGCACATAAACGCCAAGGCTAAAATCACGAGCGAGCCCGCAATGTCTGCCAGCACGCCCATTACGCGGCGCTCAAACAGCCAGCTCTCAAAGTGCGGGGCAACGTTGCGCCAAACACGCCACAGCAAGATGCCCATACCGATGACGCCCGGGATATTGAGCAGTAGGATCTCGGAGCACAAAAGACCGATCAGGTTGCCGGCGACAAAACCAGCGTCGCCCTCGCAGTATTTGCGGTAGACCACATACAGCATGTACGCCACAAACGGCTGCAAGCACGCAGAAATAAACGTGACCACCATCGAGGGCTCCTGCGAAAAGACCTCGGTGAGCTTATCCACGCTCGTGGCATCCTTAGAGGCCAGGAACAGGCCAATGACCACCACAGGCACCACGCCCAAGATGACCTCGACCATCGTAAACAGCTTGGCGGTCAAGTCCTCACTAGCCGAATTCAAATGGGGCGCCCACTCAGGATGAGCATGCGCACCGACCTTCTTGCCCTTCTCAGCACGATCGGCCTTTTTACCCTCGGCAACCCGACGACCAGGATCCTTGCGAGTTCCCGCCGCAGCAACCCGAGCCCGAGACTTCTTGCCCATAAAAAACACCCCATCAGGTAGTAGATAAACTAAAAGTCGCTACCCAGTGTACCCCACCCATGAACAGCGCCGTCCCAACCAGTCCCCATACAAAAACGTGCCGCCCCAAAAGGGGCGGCACACAAACTTAGTTATCAGCTTTTCTGTAGCAAGCACGCAACGAACCAAAGCGGGCCGGGAGGGCCGGACTACCTTCCCTCAACGCGACCCTGCGAAGCCGTGAGCGAGGAGGGAAGGTAGTCCGGCCCTCCCGGCCCAGCTCACGCCAGCGCCAAGCGCTAGTAGTTCACCACCTGCTCCTCAAAGTACGCCTTGGGGTGGTTACACACCGGGCACACCTCAGGCGCCTCGGCACCAACGTGCAGGTGCCCGCAGTTCAGGCACTTCCACACCTTCACGCCCTCACGCTCAAACACTTCGCCCGACTCGATGCGCTCGACGAGCTTGTTGTAGCGCTCCTCGTGGGCCTTCTCGACGGCGGCGACGCCACGGAACTTCTCGGCGATCTCGGCAAAGAGTGCCCGTAACGGCGCCGTCGTGCAGACACTTGAACCACAGCTTGGCGTGCTCGGACTCGTTGCCCGCCGTCTCGGCAAAGATATTCGAGATCTGAACGTAGCCGTCCTTCTTGGCCTTGGAGGCATAGTAGCGATACTTGGTGTGTGCCTGGGACTCACCGGCAAAAGCAGTCTCGAGGTTCTTCTTGGTCTGAGAGTTCTCAAAATCCAT
>CAUBWQ010000093.1 GCA_958439775.1 uncultured Collinsella sp.
GTGGCTGCCCAAGTCCTATGCTGGCGACCATGAGGCCCGTCAGCACATGCACGAGGCTCAGTGCATCGCCGGCATCGCCTTCTCCTCGGGCCTGCTCGGCATCGTTCACTCCATGGCTCACAAGACCGGTGCAGCCTTTGAGAACGGCCATATCATCCACGGTGCTGCTAACGCCATGTACCTGGGCAAGGTCATCCAGTGGAACTCCAAGGACCCGCGTGCTGCCGAGCGTTACGCTTACGTGGCCAAGGAGATCCTGCACCTTCCCGGCGAGACCAACGAGGAGCTCATCGCTGCGCTCGTCCAGAAGATTCGCGACCTCAACGACCAGCTCAACATTCCGCAGTCCATCAAGGATTACGCGAATGGCGGCGTGAAGGTCGACGCCGAGAACCCGCAGATGGTTTCCGAGGAGGAGTTCCTCGCCAAGCTGCCCGAGATTGCCGCGAACGCTGAGCAGGACGCCTGCACGCCCGAGAACCCGCGTGAGACCAAGGCTGCCGACTTCGAGAAGATTCTCAAGGCCTGCTACTACGACACCGACATCGATTTCTAATCGACTCTTGTTATCGTAACGAGGGGCTCCGCACGTATCCGTACGGAGCCCCTTTCTTTTTTCTTTTAGAGAATGGGATAGTTATGGCTGCAATTTTCAATAGCCCCAGCAAGTACATCCAGGGTCCGGACGAGCTCGCCAAGCTTGGCTCCTATGTCGAGCCGCTCGGCGCTAAGGCCCTCGTTATTGTGACGCCTTCGGGCAAGAAGCGCGTCGGTGCCAAGATCGAGGGCGGCTTTGCCGAGGCCAAGGCCGAGCTGCTGTTTGAGGACTTTAACGGCGAGTGCTCCAAGGGCGAGGTCGATCGCCTGGTTGCGCTCGCTCGCGACAACGGCTGCGACATCATCGTCGGTGTCGGTGGCGGCAAGATCCTCGACACTGCCAAGGCCGTTGCCTACTACCTGGAGTCCCCGGTTATCATTTGCCCCACCATCGCCTCGACCGATGCACCGTGCTCGGCACTTTCGGTGCTCTACACCGATGACGGCCAGTTCGATAAATATCTCTTCCTTAAGGCAAACCCCAACATTGTCCTGATGGATACGACGGTTATCGCGGCGAGCCCGGTGCGCCTGACGGTTTCCGGTATGGGCGATGCGCTCGCAACCTACTTTGAGGCTCAGGCGACGCATGATGCCGACGGTGGCACTTGCGCCGGCGGCAAGGGCGGTATGGCTGGTCTGGCACTTGCCAAGCTCTGCTACGAGACGCTTATGGCCGATGGTGTGAAGGCCAAGGTCGCGTTGGAGAAAGGTGCGCTGACGCCTGCCGTGGAGCACATCATCGAGGCAAACACGCTGCTCTCCGGCATTGGCTTTGAGAGCTCGGGTCTTGCTGCTGCTCATGCCATCCACAATGGCCTGACGATGCTGCCCGAGTGCCACGGCATGTATCACGGCGAGAAGGTCGCCTTTGGCACCATCGTCCAGCTGGTACTCGAGGATGCCCCGACCGAGAAGCTCGAGGAAGTCTTGGGCTTCTGCATTGAGCTGGGCCTGCCGGTCACGATGAAGGAACTTGGCGTTGCCGAGCTTACGCGCGAGCAGGCCATGATTGTTGCCGAGGCCGCCTGCGCGCCCGATGACACCATGTGCAACATGCCGTTTGAGGTGACGCCCGAGATGGTCGCAAACGCCATCCTGGGTGCCGACGCGCTGGGCCACTACTATCTCATGGATGAGTAAATCAAGCTAAGGAAGGGGCAAAGCCAGCAGATGGCTTTGCCCCTTTTTGCTATGGTGCAAAGGGGCCAGGTTGCTTTGTACCAATTGTTGTTGATGAAAGGGCGGATTCTCGTATGGCGCTTCCCATGGTTTATGGCGGTCCCGGACGATATGTTCAGGGGCCGGGTGAGCTCTCGCGTCAGGGCAGGTATTTGTCATGGTTGGGCTGTGCTGCCTATGTCCTGTTTGACCAGGGCACCGAGGATCGGCTGTGCAGGCAGATCGTCGATGGATTTCTGGACGAAGATCTAAGCGAGCCGTTCTTTAAGATTTATGACGGTCCGTGTACGGAAGAGGCCGTTGTCGAAATGGCCAAGGAAGCCCGGGCAGAGTATTGCGACATGGTGGTGGGCATTGGCGGCGGCAAGATGCTCGATATCGCCAAGGCTGTTGCGTTTTATGCCGAGTTGCCGTTGTGCGTATGCCCCACGGCGGCTTCGATGGACGGTCCGTGCAGCGCGATTTCGGTGCTGTATCACGAGGATGGGTCGTTCGACCGCTACCTGATGCTCGAGAAGAATCCAGACCTGGTCGTGGTCGATACCAACGTGGTCGCGGCAGCCCCACTGCGCATGACGGTCGCCGGTATGGGCGACGCGCTGGCAACGTACTTTGAGGCGCGTTCGTGCGCCGCGGCGCACGGCTCCAACGAGCACGGTGGCACGCCGGGACACTTGGCCCTGGTCGCGGCACGTGCCTGCTACGACACGCTCATGGAGTGTGGTGTCGCTGCCAAGCGCGATCTCAAAAAGGGCCGTACATCGCCAGCGGTTGAGCGCCTGATCGAGTGCAATATTCTGCTCTCGGGCGTCGGCTTTGAGAGCGGTGGCTTGGCGCTTGCCCATGCCATTGCCAACGGCCTGACGATTTTGCCCGAGTGCAAGGCCATGCACGGCGAGGCCGTAGCGTTTGGCCTGGTGGTGCAGCTGCGCCTGGAGCGCGCGCCTGAGCTTGATCGGGTGCTCGAGTTTTGCCAACGCGTCGGCCTACCGACGACGCTTGAGGAGCTGGGCCTTGGCGAGATTTCCGATACCGACCTGATGAGCGTTGCGGATGCGGTCTTTAGAAACGAACGCAACATGGCCAACGAACAGGCCAAGGTGACCAAACAAAAGCTCGTGCAGCTCATGTGCGAGGCATAGTTTGGCGCTTGATTGACCTTGTGCAATCGAGGTGGCGATAGGCATAGGCTATTTGCCGCAAAGATACGCCGCGTGTAATTTGCCCGAGGCGTGGGCCGATAGCGTATCATTATCTCTTGCTTGTTTGCACTGCTCAGGGAGGGGCCGCGCATGGCGCAGGAACACGATCTGTTTGATGACATTATCGAGATCAGCAAGGGTTTCGACTTTCTTAAAAACCCGCTTGGCGGCGTGACCGATGCACTCGATCCGTCGGCGCCGCAGTGGAATCCTGCCGACTACAAGGAGCGTCCGCGCGGTAACACCATTCCGTGCCTGACCTGCAAAAACGAAAAGAGCGGCTGCACCGCGTGCATGGACGTGTGCCCGGTCAACGCTATCGAGGTCGAGGAAGACGCCATCGAGATTCTCGACTCCTGTCGCAAGTGCGGTCTGTGCGCCGCTGCTTGCCCGACGGAGGCGATCATCTCTCCGCGCCTTGCACCCAAAAACGTCTACGACGACATTGTCTCGGCGGCTACGAGCCACGAGACCGCCTACGTTACCTGCACGCGTGCCCTTAAGCGCATGCCGCGCGAGAACGAGGTCGTCGTCGCCTGCGTGGGCGATATTACGGCAGAGACTTGGTTTTCGGTACTGGCCGACTATCCCAACGTGAGCGTGTACCTGCCGTTGGGCGTGTGCGATAAATGCCGCAACACCGGCGGTGAGGATATTCTGGGCGAGGCGATTGCGAAGGCCGAGGAGTGGTCCGGCACGGGTATGGGCCTGGAGGTAGACCCCAAGAGCCTCAAGTGCCATAAGCTTCGCGAGTACGAGCGCAAGGAGTACATGGAAAAGATCGCCCGCACCACGGGCCTGACGGTGACCAAGCTCAACCCGGCGACGGCGGCGCTGGCCTCGGTGACGCAAAAGCTCAAGGCCCATCGCCATCAGATTACCCAGCTGGAGCGCACGCTCAACACCATGTGCGGCACCACGACGACCAAGCGCCGCCGTACACTTACGCACGGGCGGCAGCTGGTGCTCTCGACGTTGCAAAACCACCCCGAGCTTGCCCGGAACATGCAGGTGAGCACGCCGGAGTGCGATTTTGACAAGTGCACGTCATGCGGCGAGTGCGTCAATGCGTGTCCCACATCTGCCTGCGACCTGGTGGGAAGCGGCCGCTTTGCGTTGGAGTCCACGTATTGTTTAGGCTGCGGCGCCTGTGTCAAGGTGTGCCCCGAGCATGCGCTCAAGCTGGTCGAGCACGATGCGTCCAATCTGGTCGTTGTCGACCCCGAGGCCGAGGAAAAGGCCGCTCAGAAGGCCAAGGCCCACGAGGAGGCCGAGAAGGTCAAGGCCGAGGCAAAGGAAAAGCTCAACAAGATGCTCGATCAGGTGGAAAAGCTCGCGGACTAGCTAAACGAGCGTAAATGATGACCGGTGGGACAGGTACTGCCCCGCCGGTCAAAAAAGTTGCGGTGGGATAGTTCCTGTTTTGCCCTTAAGCTGGCCATTCTAGGAACTATCCCACCGCAACTAATAGATGGTTAGCTCATACTGCTCTGATGGGTCTCGCTGCCGTTATTGCGGCGGGTGACCGTTTCGTGGAGTAAAAAGAAGCTGGGGACCTGCTTTGTCTCGGTGTATTCCATAAGGATGCCGTCGGCGTTGTAGGTCTGTCCGCGTACAACGGCGAGTGCGTTAAAGTCGTCGAGATCGAGCACGCGTGCATCCTCGGGCGTGGGATGCTCAATCGTTACATCGCGTTTGCCCGTGGCAATCTTAATGCCAAGGCCTTCTTCGAGGTAACGATAGATCGAGTCGTTGACAATCTCGGGTGTCAGCCCCGGTACCTGTGAGCTTAGGTAATAGGAGTCGTCGGAGCACACGGCCCGTCCGTCTGCATAACGGATGCGTTTGGCACGCGTGAGCTCACAGCCTTCAGGAAACCCGGTAATCTTGGAGAGCGCCTTGTTACAGACGAGGAGCTCAAAGACAGTGGTGACCGTTTTGAGCTCAAAGCCTCGGCTGGCTGCGATTTCCTTAAAGGTCTCGAGTCCGCCGCCGCCACGACTAGTCTCGTCGCTGATGTTGCGAATGACGCGCATACCCTTGCCTTGCTGGGGGAGCACGTAGCCATCTGCCGCAAGCATCGAGATGGCGCGACGGACCGTCATGCGCGAACAGTCAAACAGCTGCGTGAGCTCAGTCTCCGAAGGCAGATAGCTCTGATAAGCGTATGTGCCGTCGTCAATCGACTGCTTCACGTTGTCATAAATAGTTT
>CAUBWQ010000094.1 GCA_958439775.1 uncultured Collinsella sp.
GGCGATCTCGGTCTTGTCGAAGTCGATGGAGCTGCCGGGGACCAGGCCGTCGTCGACGCTCGCCAGGTCGAACAGGCGCAGGCGGTTCTTGGTGGGCTGGCCGTAACCGGGCACATCGATGTTGACGAGCTTGGAAGTAACGGCAAAATTGCCGAACTCGACGGTGTAGGAGCGGTCATCGTCGACTAGGATGTCCTGCTCACCGAGCCACTCGTCGGGGACGGCCTTCTGCTGGTTGTCGACAAAGCGCTGACGGAACAGACCGTAGTGATAGTTGAGGCCCACGCCATCGCCGGTCAAGCCCAGCGTGGCGATGGAATCCAGGAAGCATGCGGCCAAGCGGCCCAGGCCGCCGTTGCCGAGTGACGGCTCGACCTCGAACTCCTCGATCTTGTTGAGGTCGTGGCCTGCGGCGGTGAGCTGGTCCTTAACCTCGTCGTAGATGCCGAGGTCGATCATATTGTTGATGAGCAGCTTGCCGATCAAAAATTCGGCGGAAATGTAATAGAGCTTTTTCTTGCCGTTGTTGAGCGGGCGGGCGGCGGAGCGCTCCTGCACGAGTTTGACCAGCAGCTTGTAAATGCGACGGTCGTCGAGCTGCTCGAGTGAGGTGCCAAAAGACTGCTCGGCGAGTTCCATGAGGTTAATTCGGGGCATGTTTTCTCCTGTGATGGGTTGTTTCATGTCTGCAATTCATAAGAAGCCCGCGCGAGGGGATTGGGGTGGCCTCGCGCGGGAAAAGCAAGCGCGTCCGCACGGTGGGGAGGGGTCGGGCGCGGTGGCTCCTATTGAGGAAGCTCGATTTCGGCTTCCGACGGGATGCGGAAGTAGGTCTCGGTCCAGTCGGTGGGTTTGTGCTCAAGCTCGCGGGTGATGGCGCCGTCGAGCATGCGCCAGGTCCAGTTGCCGCCCAGCGTGGCAGGGGTGTTGATGCGCGCCTCGTTGCCCAAGTTGAGCAGATCCTGCATGGTGTAGATGCACGTGTCGCTCACGCTGGCGGCGATGGTGCGATTGAGTGCATCTGCCATGGGTTCGCCGGCCTGCTGATGGGTGTACAGGGCTGCCTGCTCGCGCTGACGCGGGGTGGCCGTTCTCTCAAACCAACCGCGCGCCGTCTCGTTGTCGTGGGTGCCCACATAGGCGACGGTGTTGGCGATGTAGTTATGCGGCAGGTAGTACGAGTTGGTGCCCTCAAAGGCAAACTGCAGGATCTTCATGCCGGGGAAGCCCGAGTTGTCGCGCATGTCGATGACGCCGGGGGTGAGGAAGCCCAGGTCCTCGGCGATGATGGGCAGTGTGCCGAGCTTTTCCTCGAGCGTCTTGAAGAACTTAAGGCCGGGACCCTGCGTCCACGAACCGTAGGACGAATCGGGTGAGGAGAACGGCACCTCCCAATAGGCTTCGAAGCCGCGGAAGTGATCCAGGCGGATGACGTCGTACATGTCGAGGGCGGCGCGAATGCGGCCCTCCCACCAGGAGAAGCCGTCGGACTCCATGGCGTCCCAGTCGTAGATGGGGTTGCCCCAGTACTGGCCGGTGGCCGAGAACTGGTCGGGCGGCGTGCCGGCGACGCTCACGGGATTGCCGGCGGCGTCGATCTTAAAGAGCTCAGGCGTCGCCCACATCTCGACGGAGTCACGCGAGACATAGATGGGCAGGTCGCCGATGATGAGAATGTCGCGCTCGTTGGCATAGGCCTTGAGGCGGCTCCATTGGCGGTCGAAGAAATACTGCGTCATCTGGTGGTAGAGCATGCGCGCGGGATGGGCGGCGCAGACCTTGGCAGATGCTTCGCCGCGGGTGCGCAGTTCTGCGGGCCACTCCCAAAAGGCCTTGAGTCCGCACTCCTCTTTGACGGTCATGAACTCGCAGTAGGGGATGAGCCAGTCCTCGTTGGCCTGGATAAAGTCATCGAAATCGGCCGGCTTGTCGGCAGCAAAGCGCTCAGCGGCGCGGTCGAGAATCTGACGGCGGCCACCAAAGATAGCACCGTAGTCGACATTGCTGGGGTCGGATCCCAGATACACGCCATCGATATCGCGCTGCTCCAGATACCCTGCCTCGACAAGCTCGGCAAAGTCGATAAAGTTGGGGTTGCCTGCGCGGGCCGAGAACGACTGATAGGGCGAATCGCCATAGCTGGTCGTCGTAAGGGGCAGAATCTGCCAGTAATGTTGTTTGCACGAGGCGAGAAAATCGACGAAGTCGTAGGCATTCCAACCAAAGCCGCCGATTCCGTATGGTCCGGGCAGAGATGAGACGGGCATGAGGACGCCGCTTGCACGCTCCATGAATGCGCTCACCAACCTTCTTGTTGTGGGGTCGGCCTGCCGATGGGTGTGCAGTCCGCCTCCGATGTTCTGATTCGATACGCCTATTGTAAAACATGTTGTTTAAACATGTACAGGCAAGATAAAAAAGTTGGTCGATTTTCGGCGAATGGTTACATGCCATGAAAAAGCCCCGACCTCACAACGTGAGATCGGGGCAAGAGCGGTATGTAGGTTTTTGCTACTCGGCGTCGGCGAAGCCGTTGGGGTTGTGGCTCTGCCAGTTCCAGCTATCGCGGCACATGTCCGCGATGTCGTACTGGGCCTTCCAGCCCATCATGCGCTCGGCCTTGGAGGCATCGCACCAGTTGGCAGCGATGTCGCCGGCGCGGCGCTCGCGGATCACGTAGGGCAGCTCCTTGCCACAAGCCTTGGAGAAGGCGGCGACGACCTCGAGTACCGAGGTGCCGGTGCCGGTGCCCAGGTTAAAGATCTCGACGCCGGTTTTGCCGTTCATCCAGTTAAGGGCGGCAACGTGACCAGAGGCCAGATCGCACACGTGGATGTAGTCGCGCACGCCGGTGCCGTCGGGGGTGGGGTAGTCGTTGCCAAAGACTTGAACGGCCTCGAGCTTGCCCACGGCGACCTGGGCGACATAGGGCACCAGGTTGTTGGGGATGCCCTTGGGGTCCTCGCCGATCAGACCCGACGGATGGGCGCCGATGGGGTTGAAGTAACGGAGCAGCACGACGTCCCACTCGGGGTCGGCGGTGTGGACGTCCATAAGGATCTGCTCGATCATCCACTTGGTCCAACCATAGGGGTTGGTCGCGGGCTTCTTAGGATCCTCCTCGGTGACGGGCGGGTTGTCCGGGTCGCCGTAGACGGTCGAGGAGCTCGAGAAGATGATGGACTTGCAGCCATGGCTGCGCATGACGTCGATGAGCACCAGGGTGTTCTCGATGTTGTTGTGGTAGTACTCGACGGGCTTGCTCACCGACTCGCCGACGGCCTTAAAGCCGGCAAAGTGGATGACGCGGTCGATCTGATGGGTATCGAAGATCTTGTTCATCGCATCGCGGTCGAGCACGTTGGCCTCGTAGAAGGTGAGGTTCTTGGCGGCCTCGTCGCCCACGATGGTCTTGACGCGGTCGACGGCGACGGCGCTGGAGTTGGAGAGATCATCGACGATGACGACCTGGTAACCACCCTCGAGCAGCTGAACGACGGTGTGCGAGCCGATAAAGCCGGCGCCACCGGTAACGAGGACGCAGGTGTCTTTGGGGTCGAGTGCTTTGGACATGTAGTCTCCTATCGAATCAGGAACACTTCTTCAGGGGAGTATAGCGCAGGCAGGGACGCCCAAATCGTGCGCTGTAGGAAAAGCAGAGGATTGTGCTAACGTACTCATAGAAGAGCTTGCGTACGCATAACCTGATCTTTGGCATTTGCTTACGAGCCGCTGACCTTGTAGTTTCCTGCCGTTCGTGGAAATCGTTGGGACGCGCCATATGTACGCTAATATGTATGAGTTGAGCGACATATAAATAAGCATGTAACGGAGTACATATGTCACCAAACAGCGATTCTATCCTTTCCCAGGAGCTCTCGCGCCGCACTGCCCTCAAGGCCCTGTTCGGCGCCGCTTCTGCGGCAGTTCTTTTTGGCCTGCCCGCTCGCGCCCATGCGGCGGAGGCTTCCAAAGAAACCACCGATAAACTGAATGCCGCCCAGGCCCAGCTCGACGAGGTTCAGGCCCAGCTCGACAGCATCGCAAATGAGTATGCGGCGCTGGCCAACAAGAATGCCCAGACCCTCAACGACATCGAGAATGTCCAGGGCAAGATTGACGACACGCAGGCCCAGATCGATGAAAAGAAGGCCGAGCTCAAGAAGAAGCGCAACGACCTTTCCGATCGCGTGGCCGCCAGCTACAAGTCCGGCGGCACGAACATCCTGTCGCTGCTGCTCGCCTCGGGTTCGTTTGAGGAACTCGTCGCTAATGCGCACTATGTTGAGAAGATCAACAAGAGCGACCGCGACGCCATCGAGGACATTCAGACCATCCAGGAAGAGCTCGATGCGCAAAAGACCGAGCTTGAGTCGCAGAAAGCCGATTTAGAGAAGCTCAAGGACCAGCAGACTGCTCAGATGCAGGACATGCAGGCCAAGCAGCAGGAGGTCCAGACGGTTCTGAACGGCCTCTCTGACGATGTCAAGGAGCTCATGGCTCAGCGCGATTCCGAGATCCTCGCTGCCGCCCAGGCCGAGGAGGCTGCCAGGAAGGTCGCCGCTGCCGCGGCCGCCGCGAACAAGAACAATTCCTACTCGGGTGGTTCGAGCTCGGGTGGTGGATCGTATGCGCCGGGAACTCCGCAGCAGAATGCCGGCTCGGGCAAGCAGCAGGCCGTCGTCAACGCGTGCTACTCCACGCCTTCGCCGGGTCAGAACTGGTGCGCGGCGTGGGTTACCAATGTCTTCCGTAACGCCGGCGTTGGCTACTTTGGCGGTAACGCGTGCGATATGTTTAACGCATGGTGCTATAGCTCCGACCGCTCGGCGCTGCAGGTGGGCATGATCGTGGCTGATTCCTCGCACAGCGGCACGGGTGCTCCGGGCCTTATCTACGGTCATGTGGGTATCTATGTTGGCGGCGGCATCGTTATGAGCAACGAGGGTGCCATTACATCGAAGTCGCTCGATTCGTTCATTAGCTTTTATGGTACTGGCTCTGGCGTGCGCTGGGGCTGGCTTGGCGGTATTGCGCTGTCGTAACTGCGGCTTGGTCCGGGACTGGGGGCGAGGCATAAGGTTGCCTGCTCTACAATCCTGCGCAAGACGAAGACCACATTAAGTGGCCTTCTTTGCGTACGGAACTC
>CAUBWQ010000095.1 GCA_958439775.1 uncultured Collinsella sp.
AAGGCCGTAGTCACGCTTGATATAAGTACCGTCGCCCGAGGGCACGGGACTGGGAAAGTCGTCCAAAAAGAACACAGCGCTGTTGATGACCGGATAGGCCGTGGTATCACCCAGCAGACTGATCGCCGCGGCGTAAAAGCCACGCATGACCTTGTCATAGATACCGATATTGCATACCACGGTGCGCCCGCTGCCGCAGTCATTCGACCAAATGAGCGGGGCGCCCGCATCGCCGGTCATAGCCCACACACGAGCCGCCTCGCGCAGCGATACCGAAAGCGACGAATCAAAGGGGTCCGAGAGCTCGTAGCGCTCTCCCCCGCCCAGCATAAAGTCCTCGCTCGGCACAATGCTTTCGGCTTTTACATAGTCATATCCGGCCGATTCAATGCCAAGCTTGGAGGCAATCACTTGCAGATAGCTCGAGTTATCCGGCGGCATGGCGAGCATAAGCGAACCGCCGGCACTCACCCAACTCATAATGTCGCTCAGGTGCGTACCGAGCCCATCGAGCGACGGCATGAGCAAAATCACGCGATCGAAGGAGGTCAGCGAGGGAAAGGCATCCGCACCAGCCAGGGCAAGGTCCACGTCGCGGTGCGCAATCTTCATGTCGAGCAGGATCTGGTCGAACTGTTCCTTTACGTCCTCGACGCCAGCTTGATCGGAATCGGTAATGACCAGGCACGTGGGCTTTTGGCCAAAGATTGCCGAGGAGGCCGGCACCGCGTCGTTGGCGGCGAGCATGCCCAGCTTGTGCTGTCCAGCGCTGTACTGCACGGCGGCCATGACGATAAAAACAGCCCACACTGCGAGCAGCCCCATCCAACGAAAGCGGCCTGCACGGTCGCGGACAAGTTGCACCACGCTCATCTGGCCTCCTCCCCGTCGCGCCAAAACGCCAACTGTTCGCGGTTGGCGGCATTCAAATACACATGTTGCTTGTCGATCGCATCGATCACACGGTGGACCTCGTCACCGTCGCGGCGCATCACGGCCAGGCGCAGGCAAAGCATCCAAACCTCCTGCTCCTCGGGCACGTCGAGCACCAGCTGGTCGGTCACGGCCTGCGCCTCGTCGATCTGTCCGACATCGGCCAGCGCCGTCGCATATCGAATGCGCAGCTCAAGGGCGCCCTCGCACTCGCAGCGACGCGCGAGCAGGCGCGCGTACTGTTGGCGCTGAATCTGAGCCACGCGCCCCTCGGCCAAGCCCGAGCCCAAGTATTCACCAAGAAAATCACAGTATTCGATGAGGTTTTGCGCGCTCGGGTCCGTCTTAAAGGCGCGCTCCAGCTGCTGCAGTTTAACGTCGGACTCCTTGGAAATCTGCGCCACCGCCGTCGCGGCATAGTGCGCCACCTCAGCGTCGTCGTTAAGCTTAGCCGCCTGCAGCTGCGCCAGGTACGCGTCGGGCTCCTCGGTGAGCATGGAGAGCATTAGGCGGCGCCGGTATGCCGGGTCGTTGACGATGAGCGCCTCCTCGAGCGGCACTACGCCTGCATCGTCCTCACCACTCGGTACCGACATACTACGATGCAGGTCGTCGTTGAAGCGCAGCGACTCCGGCGCAGACTCTTTCAGCCCCTCGCCAAACACCGCGCTGCGGACCGATAGCAAAACCACCAGCAACGGGCCCCACAGCGGCACCAGCACTATCACAGCCAGCATGTGCCCGCGCACCGGCAGCAGGCCCAGCGTCATGAGCGTCCACCGCGTCGGGCAAACCAGCGCCTGAATCAGCAGCAAGACGGCAGCAACGACAAGCGAGATCAAGCGGCACCCCCCTCACCGTCACCGGTGTAAGAGATGTGCTGCAGCAGCTCCACGATGTCCTCGCCGTCGACGGGCTCCACCGCAATCTGCTTTGCACTCAGACGCTCGCGGATAATGGGCAGATCGCACGCCTTTGCCTGGCGCATAAGCAGGTAGAGCACGTCGCCGTTGACCAAGCCCGCCGCGTCGCTCTCGCGGATTGCCGACCCAATTGCGCCCACCAGCTCGCCGACAGGCTCCATGCCCGGTACCACGCGCAGGAGCAAAAAACTCCCCATCTTGCTATCTGCCAGCGCCTGCTCCGCCGCGAGCTCTTGGCCAAAGGCAGCCTGCTTGAGCACGCAAGTGCCGTCAACGCAGCGTTTATCCTGCGCCACCGCCTCATAGTCAAAGGCACGGCCCAGTGCGCTTTCGACCAGGCCGCACAAGATGCGGAACAGGTTTTGATAATAGAGGGTCATTTGATTTTCGGCAGCACGACGCACAAAGATCAACACGGCGGGTGCCCCGTCGCGCTCGATCGCGTATCCAAACATGGGAAGCCCCGGCGTCAGCTCGCGGTTCACCCACAGGTTCGAACGGCCCCCGTCGCCCAAAAGAGGTGCAAGCTGCTCAAGCGTGAGCGAACGTGCGGCATCTTCGGCAATCGCGGGACTTGCTGCCACCAGGCGAGCAAATGCCCCTCCCGAAACATGGTAAATCGCCACTGAATCGTTCTCGAGGATCTCACCCAAAAGCTCGCAGCACTTGCGATAGATGTCGCGTGGGTTGAGCACGTCGAGCTCCTGCGTCACGGCAAAGATCTTGCCAAAGCTGTCGTGGCGACCCACAATCTGGCGCCTGTACGCGCGCTTGTCCTCGATCGCGTCGTGGTAAAGCTGTGTGAGGAACGTATTGCGATTACGCACGAGCTCGTTTTGATCGCGCTCCGCCCTAATGGCTTCGCTGTTGCGCAGCTGCACATAGCCGCACACGGCACCCACCACAAAGTACGCAATAAACGGCAGCCAGTTGGACGGCTCGTAAAAGAGACCCTGGAAGGTATAGCCGTACTGAGTAAAGTAGCTCGCGGCCAAACCCACCGACGCCAGCAGCGCCGCAACCAGGCCAAAGTCCAAGCCATACAGCGTGCCGATCAGCACCACGTAGAGCAGGCGATAATCGAGCACGTTGAGCTGGGCCGATTGGGAGAACAGATGCTCCAGCACCTCGAACAGGACCCAGGCAACGCCCGTCTCCAGGCATTTAATAGGCAGCGTGCGCATTTGGATGCGGTCGATGGCGGCGCGCAAGGGGTTGACCTTCTTTTCGCGGCCAGCATCCCAACGCGCATGAATGGTCGAAAGATCGCGCAGCAAGTCGTAGCGCTGAAACCAGCCATAGCGCACGCGAGCGACGTCGCTGGCGGGCAGGGCATAGCCGGCAGAATCGCCATAGGCAGCTGAAAGCCCTGGGAACAGCGCCTGAAGAGCCTCGCCCACTTCACCCGCCGTGTGATGGAAGGCATCGGCAACGTCGAGCGTCTCAAAGTTACCATCCCAGCTGTCGAAGATACGGCGCACCAGCACCGCAAGCTCCTCGGCACACAGCAGGGGAAACGCCGCATCCTGCGCGCCCTGCAGAGCGACCGATCCAGTTGAGCACGCGTCGAGCAGCGGCACCAAAAACGGGTCCTCCAGCGCGGCAGATGCGGTATACAGGAACGGCACACGCAGGATCTTGGTCTGAACGCCCTCGCGAGCAGCGTAGTAGCGGCACAGGTCGTTGGCTGCGTGCGCGATAATGCCCTTGCCCGTTCGCCCCGCGGCATCGGCGGCACCCTCGGCACCCGCGGGCCCCGCTACATACAGCAGTTGGACCTGGCGACCCGCGCACGCACGAAAGACCGAGCGCAACAGCTCGATATCGCCCACGATATCGGTATGCGGGGTAAGGTAATTAGACAGGTAGACCACGCGGTCGAACTCGTAGGCCTGCTCCAAGTGCTGGAGCAGCTCTTTCCACGAGGCATGGGGCGATGACGCATCGCGGCGCGCTTCCGCAGCAGCGACGACCTTAACGTGGTCCCCGAGGAACGCCTTGGCGCAAAAGTCATCGTCAACATATGCGGTGTTGCCAACAACCAGCACCTCCATAGCGCACCCCTCCCCTAAAATCCACTTTAGTCATAGTCAAACATGCGTATTTTACGCTGTCAACGCAAGCTGGAACGCCTTTAAGGCTGTTTTAAGAACTTTTTTAGAGGATGAGGAGACATCGAGGATGCTAAATGCGCGCCCAATCCGGAAGTGCGGTGAAAATCCGAGATCTGTCAACCAGGTCCCTGTTTTGGGCATCGGCGACCTGCGGTTTTGTTGGAAAAAATCGGTGTGTGCTCGGCGAGTTTCGATTTTTTCCCCGCACTTCTCCTACGCACTGGGCTCGCATTGGTGCATTACATTCCTTAAATCGCCCTAACCGGAAAGCCAATCCACAGACTCGGCTAGCCAACCAGATACGGCCCGATTACATCGAAAATTTCGCCCACCTTAGTTGCAGGGTTTTGCGCAGATGGCTTAATGTTACCCAGTTCCCTATGGTACGCGACGAGGCGCCCAACACGCTGCAATGCTTCGCCTCGCCTATCATCCACTGCCCCAAACATCCCGTCCAGGTTCTTGCGGTACTCGATGCCCAGGCTCCTCGACATCTCCTGCGCGAGGGCATGCTGGCAGTCGGACGCGGACATATGCGCGGTCGTGTAGCGAAAGTGCAGAAGCGGCCACAGCTCGAAGCAGGGGTTCGACCACAACGCATGGAAGGTCCTCGAACCATCGGAGAGCTCGTTGCACTTGCACTCCATCGCGTCAAAGTCGAACGCTGGAAAGTCATCCTTGTCGTACACGAGCCACACATGGTCGAATGTCTCGGGCGCATAGCGGCAGTGTTCGACGGCGAAGTCAAGTAGGTCAAGCGTGTGTTTGCCGGTCCCCTTAACGACAATGGCAACCTTGCGCTCGTTCGCCGCACCCAACGCCGCACGCACACCCTCAAAGTAGCGAGGCTCGGTCTCCTTGCCCTCGCTCACCACGAGATGACGCGTCATCTGAACCATGCGAGAGCGGCCCTCGCGCTTGCCGCTACGCCAGCCCTTCGACTTCTTCGCCACCATGCTAATCCCACTCCTCGATGCGGGTGAGATACGGATCGGCGCCGTAGCGACCGGACAGGTATTGCTTGTCGAAAGCCGCGTTCTTGCTTACCAGATTACCGTTTGCCTCGTGGATGTCGGCGAGAGACCACAGTTGGC
>CAUBWQ010000096.1 GCA_958439775.1 uncultured Collinsella sp.
AAGGAGAACTACCATGGCAGATCAGAAGACCTTCGAGCGCGTTTGCGACGTTATCCGCGAGACCGCCGGTCTTGACGATGTCGAGATGAAGCCCGAGTCCACGCTCGAGGAGATTGGTCTCGACAGCCTGGGCACCGTCGAGATCCTCGTTGCCGTCGAGGACGAGTTTGGCATCCAGCTCGATACCGAGGAGAACCCCAAGACGGTCGGCGAGTTCGCCGATACGGTCGAGGCGGCATTGGAGAAGTAGAGATGCTCAAGACTCCTCTCTGCGATCTGCTCGGCATCGAAAAGCCCGTGTTCCAGGGCGGTATGGCCTGGATTGCCGATGCCTCGCTGGCGTCCGCAGTGTCCGAGGCGGGTGGCTTAGGCATCATCGCGGCCATGAACGCCGACGCCAACTGGCTTCGCGACCAGATTCATGAGCTGCGCGCCAAGACGGATAAGCCCTTTGGCGTCAACGTCATGCTCATGAGCCCGTTTGCCGACGAGGTCGCGCAGGTCGTGATTGACGAGCGAGTGCCGGTCGTCGTGACGGGCGCCGGCAATCCCGCCAAGTACATGAAGGCGTGGAACGAGGCGGGCATCAAGGTCATCCCGGTCGTTGCCTCGGTGGCGCTGGCGCGCCTCGTGGCACGTCGTGGAGCCACGGCGGTTGTTGCCGAGGGTACCGAATCGGGCGGCCATATTGGCGAGACCTCGACGATGGCACTGGTGCCGCAGGTCGTCGATGCGGTTGACATTCCCGTCGTGGCCGCCGGCGGTATTGCCGACGGCCGCGGCGTGGCGGCCGCCTTTATGCTGGGCGCCGAAGGCGTGCAAGTGGGTACGCGCTTTCTGGTCGCAGACGAGTGCACCGTCTCGGAGCAGTACAAAGAGATGGTCCTGAAGGCCAACGACACTTCGACGCGTGCGACCGGTCGCTCGACGGGACATCCAGTGCGCGCCCTCAAGAGCCCCTTCACCAACGCCTATGCCAAGAGCGAGGGTTCCGGCGCGAGTGCCGAGGAGCTCGGTGCTATGGGAACCGGTGCGCTGCGTAAGGCCGCCAAGGACGGCAACTACGAAGAGGGTTCGTTTTTGTGTGGACAGATTGCCGGCATGGTCAACGAGCGCCAGAGCGCACGCGAAATCGTTGACGACCTGGTCGATGGCGCCGAGCACGTCCTGAAGGGTGCGTGCGCATGGGTGGCGTAGCGTTTTTGTTTGCCGGCCAGGGTGCCCAGCACCCCGCGATGGGCGTCGACTTGATCGAGACATCGCCGGCGGCTGCCGAGGTGTTCGCCATTGCCGATGAGGTGCGCCCGGGGACGAGCGAGCAGTGCCGGAGCGCCTCCAAGGAGGAGCTCTCGCAGACCGAGAACACGCAGCCTTGCGTGTTCGTGCACGACTTGGCTGTCGCCGTCGCCCTGCGCGAGCGCGGCGTGGTGCCTGCCGCCTGTGCGGGATTCTCGCTGGGCGAGGTCGCTGCACTCACCTTTGCGGGGGCATTCGATACGCGAGCGGGTTTTGAGCTCGTGTGTGAGCGCGCGGCATTGATGGCCACGGCGGCCGAGCGTCACCCCGGCGGCATGCGCGCCGTCATCAAACTTGATGCTGCGCAAGTCGAGAACCTGGCTGCGCAGGCCGGCGAGGACTGCTGGCCGGTCAACTACAACAGTCCCCAGCAGACGGTTGTGGCCGGAGCGCCCGATGCGCTGCAGACCCTCGACGTCCTAGTAAAAGAGGCTGGCGGCCGCGCCATGAAGGTCGCGGTGTCGGGTGCATTTCATAGCCCCTATATGGCCGAGGCGGCCTGTGGCCTTGCCGCATATATTGAGGCCGGTCACGCGCCGTCCCCGTTGCTCATTCCTGTTTTGGCAAATATGACAGCGGCGCCCTATCCGGCGGACCCCCAGACGGCATCGGAGGTGCTGGCCAACCAGGTGAGTCATGCCGTGCGCTGGGTCGACACGCTGCATGCTCTGCAGGATCAAGGCATCGACACATTTATTGAGCTCGGCCCCGGCAAAACGCTGTCGGGCCTGGTCAAGCGTACGCTGAGCGACGTTCGTGTGTATTCGTGCGAAACGGTCGAGCAGGTCGCAGCTATTGCCGACGAGCTCGCATAGTTCACAGGGCTGTAACCCGAAAGGAATGACATGGGCAACTTGAACAACGGCGCGCTCGAGCGCAACGACTCACGTCGCGTGGCGCTTGTCACGGGCGGCTCGCGCGGCATCGGTCGCGCTTGTGCCGTGGGCCTGGCGGAGGACGGCTTTGATATCGCCGTCGTCTATGCCGGCAGCGTCGATGCGGCGCGCGAGACGTGCGACGCCTGCGAGGCGGCTGGCGCCACGGCGCGCTCATATCAATGTGACGTGGCCGACCCCGCTGCCGTCAACGCGTGCGTGGAAGCGGTCCTCAACGACTTTGGCTCCATTTGGGCGCTCGTCAACAACGCTGGCATCACCCGCGATGGCCTGCTCATGCGCATGGGCGATGACGCCTTCGATCGCGTGCTCGATGTCAATCTTAAAGGAACGTTTAACACGACGCGCGCGCTCACCAAGACCTTTATGCGCCAGCGCGGCGGTTGCGTCATCAACATGAGCTCGGTTGTGGGCCTGATGGGCAATGCCGGGCAGGCCAACTACGCTGCCTCTAAGGCGGGCGTGATCGGCCTGACCAAGGCGGTAGCGCGCGAGCTTGCGCCCCGCGGCGTACGAGTGAACGCGGTCGCCCCCGGGTTTGTCGAGACCGATATGACGGCAAAGCTCTCTGAGAAGGTGCGTGCGGCCACCGAGGACCAGATTCCCCTTAAGCGCATGGCGTGCCCCGAGGAGGTGGCCGGCGTGGTGCGCTTTTTAGCGAGCGATGCGGCTGCCTACATTACGGGCGAAGTCATACGCGTCGACGGCGGAATGGCGATGTAGAAACCAGGGCCGAAGAACGGCTTGGATGAGGAGACCATGATGGAACAGAGAGTTGCAATCACCGGCATAGGTGCCGTATCGCCGCTCGGCAACACCGCGCTTGCCACCTGGGCGGCAATGTGCGCTGGCACGTGCGGCATCGGCCCGATTACGCACTTCGATACCGATGCGTTTGCCGTCAAGGTAGCGGCCGAGGTCAAGGGCTTTGACGGCAACGAGTACTTTGGCAAGCGTGATGCAAAGCATCTGGACCCCTGCGTTCAGTTTGCGATGGCGGCTTCGGACGAGGCCATGCGCGATGCGGGCTTTGATGTCGAAGGCGCCATCGATCGAGAGCGCCTGGGCGTCTACGTGGGCTCGGGCGTGGGCGGCATGACGACGCTCGTCGACAACGTCCATACGATTGCCGAACGTGGGCCCCGCCGCGCATCGCCCTATATGATCGCGATGATGATCCCCAACATGGCATCGGGCAATATCGCAATTCGCCACAAGGCAAAGGGCCCGACCCTGCCCGTGGTGACCGCGTGCGCAACCTCGGCCCATGCGGTGGGCGAGGCGTTCCGCGCCATCAAGCACGGCTATGCCGACGCGATCCTCGCGGGCGGCGCCGAGGCTGCAATTATCCCCGATGCCGTTGCGGGCTTTACGTCCTGCCGTGCATTGACCACCAACCCCGATCCCGCGACGGCCTGCCGTCCGTTCGATGCAGACCGCGACGGCTTTGTGATGGGCGAGGGCGCCTGCGTGCTCGTGCTCGAGAGCATGGAACATGCGCAGGCGCGCGGTGCGCACATTTATGCCGAGGTCGTGGGCTACGGCAACACCGATGATGCCTATCACATCACGAGTCCTGATCCCGAGGCTGCCGGCATTGCCCGCGCGATATCGCTGGCGGTGACCGAGGGCGACGTCAGGCCTTCCGAGGGTCTCTACATCAATGCTCACGGCACATCGACCAAGCTCAACGATTCGTCCGAGACGGCGGGCATTAAGCGTGCGCTCGGCGAGGACGCGGCGCGCGCCGCGCACGTCTCGTCGACTAAGTCGATGACCGGCCACATGATCGGTGCCACGGGCGCCATCGAGGTCATGGCCTGCGCCATGGCGCTCGAGCAGGGCGTGGTGCCGCCGACCATTAACTACCGCACGCCCGATCCCGCCTGCGATCTTGACTACACGCCCAATCGCGCAGTTCGCGCCGACCTTACCTGGGCGCTTTCGACCAACCTAGGCTTTGGCGGGCACAACGCCGCCATCGCGCTGCGTAGATATACGAGGAGCTAGAGCATGGATTCCAAAAGACTTGCCGAGATAGCCGATGTTATGGAGGACCGCGGCCTCACGCGCGTGCGCGTTGAGGAGCCCGATGGCACCGCGGTCGAACTCGAGCGCGCGAGCGCCGCACAGCCGGTTGCCGTGCCCATGCCCATGCCGAGCGCTATGGCCGCTCCAGTTGCAGCTCCCACAGTCGCGCCTGCCGCACCGGAGCCCGCCGCGCAGACACCTGCCGCCGCACCGGAGCCCAAGGGCACCGAGGTGACCGCTCCCATGGTCGGCGTTTTCTATGCTGCCCCGGCGCCGGGCGACGAGCCGTTTGTGCACGTGGGCTCTAAGGTCAAGGCCGGCGAGACCCTCTGCATTATCGAGGCCATGAAGGTTCTCAACGAGGTGACGGCCGAGGCAGACGGCGAGGTGCTCGAGATCTGCGTGGCCGACGGCGACCTCGTGGAGTTTGGCAGCTGCCTCATGAGGATCGGATAGGTGATATCCATGAACAAAGAAGAGCTCAAGAAGCTGTTACCGCATCGCGAGCCGATGCTTTTGCTCGACGAAGCCGAGCTGGTGGGCGACGAGGCCCACGGCAAGATCACGATTACGGGCGACGAATACTTTTTGCAGGGGCATTTTCCGGGAAACCCGGTGGTCCCCGGCGTGATCCAGTGCGAGATGCTCGCCCAAAACTGCTGCGTGTTGCTGATGGGCGATGAGGAGGCGCGCGGCGCGACGCCGTTCTACACGAGTCTGGACAAGGTGCGCTTTAAGCGTCCGGTGTGCCCGGGCGATACGGTGGATCTGGTGTGCTCCATCACGCGTGCGCGCGGGCCGTTCCGCTTTGCGACGG
>CAUBWQ010000097.1 GCA_958439775.1 uncultured Collinsella sp.
CGTGTTGATGTTCACTAAGAAGTGGTCCGAGTGATCACTGGGAAATAAGCACCGTGAGCACGAAAAATTGAGCAGTTTAAGCAAGAGGGCCGCGCCCCGGGGACCGGGGGCGCGGCCCTCGCCGTATGGTTTCCCCGGGCGGTTACTTTGGCGAGCCCGCCCGGGAAGGATGGAGGAGATGACCGTGCCCCTGGACACAGTGAATGATATACGGTCGATGGATGCCGCCGGGCGCTCGAGGTCCGAGATCGCCCGAATGCTCCACGTGAGCCGGAACACCGTGGCGAAGTACGCCGACATGGAGGACATGTCGCCCGCCGCGCCGATGCCCCGGAGGAGGGGCAGGCCCGCGCTCGAGGGCAACGAGGAATGGGTCGCGGGCGTTCTCGAGGCCGACCTCGGGGCCCCGAGGAAGCAGCGCCACACAGCCAGGCGGATCTACGACAGGCTCGTCGCCGAGCGCGGCTACGGCGGCTCTTACTCCACCGTGCAGAGGTTCGTCCGCGAGCTCAGGCTCGCCCGGGCGGCGGCGGGCGGAGAGGGGTACCTCGAGCTCGAGTGGGCGCCCGGCACCTGCCAGGTCGATTTCGGGAACTTCCGCGCCGCGGTCGGCGGGAGGACCCTCGACCTCAAGCTGCTGGTCGCGACGCTTCCGCACTCGAACGACCGGCAGTGCGTCGCCCTCATGTCGCAGAGGTCGGAGTGCCTGTGCGCCGGGCTGCTCGAGATCTTCCGCCGCTGGGGCCGCGCCCCGGCGGCGATGGTGCTCGACAACGCCACCGAGGCGGGCAGGATGGTACGCGGCGAGGTCACGGAATCGAGGCTGTTCTCGCAGTTCAGAGCCCACTACCGCTTCGAGAGCCGGTACTGCAACCCCTATTCGGGAAACGAGAAGGGCTCCGTCGAGAACGCCGTGGGGTTCCTCCGGCGCAACCTCCTCGTCCCCGTGCCTGCGTTCGGCGCGCTCCCCGAGCTCAACGCGTTCCTCGCCGAGGGGTGCGCGAGGGTCAACGCGGCGGCGCGCTGCCGCGACGGCAGGCCGCACGGGGAGGCCTACCGGGAGGACCTCGCCGCCATGCGCGCCCTTCCCGGCGTGGAGTTCGACGCGGTGAGGTGGGTCACCGCCCGCGCCGACAAGCGCGGCTACGTCGAGGCCGACGGGCGCGAGTACGTCGCCGGGCCCGCCTGGCACGGGCGGAGCCTGCTCGTCGGCATGCGCGCGTCGACGGTGGAGATCCTCGCCGACCGCGGCCGCCGGGTCGCCGTCCTCCCCAGGGCCTTCGGGGAGGGCCCCGCGGTCCGGAACCCCCTCTCGCTCGTGCCCGCCATCATCGCCAGGCCGAGGGCCTTCGGGGAGTCGACGATCAGGCGCGACATGCCGCCGGGGCTCGTCGAGGGGATCGACCGGATGGACTCCGCCGGCAGGAGGCGCACGCTCAGGTCGATCGGCCGGGCGAGCGAGTCCTCGGGTTTCGAGGCGGCATGCGAGGCGGCGCTCAGGGTCGTCGAGGGCGGCCGCGTCCCCGACGACGCCACGGTCGACGTGCTGGCGAGACGCATCGCGGGAGGCGGCGGCGGGGCCGGCGGGGCCGACCTGTCGGTCTACGACGGGTTCCTGAAGGGGGCGGTCGCCGATGGCAGCTAGCGAGGAGCTGGCCCGCAGGGTCGTGGAGGCCGGGCGGTCGTGCTCGCTCACCACCGCCGTCCTGGAGGAGTGGTCGAGGCTCGGCACCCCGAAACAGGTGGAGTACCTGGCGGGCTACCTCGAGGCGGAGAGGTCCAGCCGCGAGGCCTCGAAGCGCGCGACGCTGCTCAGGCGCTGCGCGCTGCCGGCGCCCAAGACCTTCGACGGCTACGACTGGTCGGCCGTGTCGTGGCCGGAGGGCATGGGGCGCGAGTCGCTGCTCGCGCTCGACTTCGTCGGGCGCAGGGAGGACCTCGTGCTCATGGGCGACGTCGGCACCGGCAAGACGCACATGGCGTCGGCCCTCTGCGCGCTGGCGTGCGAGAGGAGGCTCGAGGCGCGCTTCTTCACGGCGTCCTCGCTCGTGATGCGCCTGAGGCGCGCCCGCGACGACGGGAGGCTCGACCGGGAGGCCGCGCTTATCGGCAAGGCCCGCCTGCTCGTCATCGACGAGCTCGGGTTCCTCCCGCTCGACGCGGACGGGGCGAGGCTGCTCTTCCAGGTCTTCGCCGACGCATACGAGAGACAGTCGGTGGTGATCACCACGAATCTGGAGTTCAGCAGGTGGGGGTCGGTGTTCGGGGACGACCAGATGGCCGCCGCCGTGATCGACCGCATCGTCCACCACGGGAGGCTCGTCCAGTTCCGCGGCGAGTCCTACCGCGTCCGCCATGCCCTCATGCAGGAGGGCTAGCCGCTCAAAAAGCGTGCGCGCTTCCGATGCTCAGGCTGCTCAATTTCCGATGCTCTTTTTGCTCAAATCCTCTTGACGAAACACACGGAGGCGGCAAGGCAGTCCTTGAGGGCGGCGACCTCGGCCATCAGGTCGCGCTGGGCCAGGAGTGCGTCGTTCAACTCGGCTTGGGCTTTCAGCGCGGCATCACGCTCGCCGCGCAGTCGCTCGATCTCATCGACCATGCCCACGGCCTCGGCATGGAGCTGGACGACCTGCCTGTCGAGTTCCCGAGCATCGGCGAGATATCTGACGCTCGCGGCATGGAGCTCGTTGTTCTCGATCTCGAGGCTCGCGGTATCGAGTTCGAACTTCTCCTCTATAAAGGCAATCCGCTCATTGCAGTCGGCCTCAATCTTTTCATTCCGATCCGTCGCCTCGGCGAGCTTGCGGCTGGATTCATCGAGCTGGGCCCTGAGCAACGCGTTCTCGGTCCTGAGGTCGCCCGTCTCGCGCAGCAGCTTCTCCCGCCACGTCGCCTCGATCCGCTCGGCGGCCTCATCGAGGACGGACTTCACGCCGTAGATCTCCCTGATTTTCTTCTCGTCTGCCATGGTGCGGCACTCCAATCAACAACAGGCATGGCTCCGCCATGCCATATGGCTGGGAACAATGCACGGCCGCTGTTGATTTGTGTTCGCCCTGCGATCGGTGAGTTCTAAAAGGCGTCTCAAGTCATGCGTTCACGCAGGTTTTCGGTTGGAGAAATACCGCACGTTTTCATGGTAACACGTGCCTTAAAGAACGGGCGGCCATATCGATTCGTTGTAAATAGCGTCTACGACGTGTTGGTGGCAGGAGGTGAGGGCGTTAAAGATGTCGAGAATGATTGTGGGAGTATTTTAGATGCAGGCATGAGAAAGGGTCGAATCGAAGTGTCTGGCCGGACGCCAATTGTCCGGGAACTGTTTCGGTTCGACCCTGCTTCATTTTACATCCGCGGCATGTTCTTGTGGGCATCCTGACGGTGACCGACTCTCACGACCTCGATAGTCGGTTTGTGGGCTTAAAGTTTCGGAGGCTCCCAAGCGTTTTCAATCGCGGCGCGGTAGATTGCGGCGTAATTAAGCATCCAGCTGCCATCACCAACTTTTTGAATATACCCCTTATCCTTCAGAGAGGTATAGGCCCGGGATATCGTGTTCTTACTCAGGCGGTAGTGATCCTCAATCCATTTGCTTTTAGCGCAGAAGCCCATGGGCCGTTTGTTTTTGGAAGGTTTTCCAAACTTCCATACAAGGCCGAGGATGAGACGCTCGGCGGCAACGGTGGTGACGCAGCACGCCCACTCGGGCACTGAAATAAAAATAGCCTTATCCATTTTTCCCGTAATCTCTCGTTGCTCAGTAGCATCATCGCTAAATATGTCGGAAATCGACGGAAGCTCGCTCATGTTTACCACCTAATCAAGGTGGGCGGTACGACCTTCAAGCTGCTTGAAAAGCTCGTAGAACGAGCTTTCAAACATGTAATTAGAGCGATGGATCTGGATGAGCTTGCCGGACTCTCGCATAAACTTGCGTGCGGTGTTTTCGCTCCAGCCAGTGAGTTCGCGGATATCGTTAACGCGGAGCAACCGATCGCACTGAGCGGCACCAGTGGGGAAAGTCGGTGTGGACGCCTGAGTGCTAATCTTTGGAGTAGCCATGATGAGCTATCCTTTCAATGAGGGCCCTCCCTGTGCTTGTAAGACGTACCAGGTTCATAAGCACTTGGGGGGCCGGTTTCGATGACTACATGCGTAGCCATCTGACAGCTTTAGCATGTATTAAAACTCATTAGATGTCAATCAAATAAAGCATCTACCTGCGGAAACAGTATTATAGTACCGTAATATTATGAAATAAACGATGAATGAAAAACATGCTATTTCTCGCTTCTCTGTATATAGGCGTTGATGAAGGCTTCGTAGCCTTTAACTGCTTTTATTTCTGATTGTTGAACGAGGCTTGTATACGTTTTGAGCGTGATATTGGGGTCCGCGTGGCCAAGAATACCTTGCACGCTTCTAACGTCCGATCCGTTCGCCAGCATAAAAGTGCTTACACAATGCCTGAGCTGATGCGGGCAGATGCCCTTATATAGTTTTCCGCCAGTCGAATTGTTCGGCTCATAGATTCCAAGATTGCAGCTAACTGCGAAATCGCGAAACCAATGGTTGAAGATGTAGTTTTTCATGTGACAGACAGTAGGGATCCCTTGCTCGACAGCAATATCGCTAATGATGGGAGTGCTGCCAGTCTGGGACAGCCCCAGAGAGGCCAGGAGCTCTTTTTGTATGGCTGACCATGATTGAAGACGTTCGGTCAAGGTTTCTCCAACGGGGATTTTGCGTTGGCTTTCTTGTGACTTGGGTGCCCTCAGTTCATGGTCGTTGGTGTACTGCCTGTCAATTTTCAAGGTTTTATTGGCAGGGTCCCAATCGCGCCATTCGAGGCCCAGCATCTCGCCTTTCCGCATACCCGTATACACTAGTACTAGTGTACCAACAGCTTCGGCGGTGAGCTCAATGTGTTGAAGATGTGTGCATAGGGTAGCTACTTGGTCGATTGTCAGTGATTCTCTTTTGTTGCGTGGTCTGCGAACATGAACGGTAGCGC
>CAUBWQ010000098.1 GCA_958439775.1 uncultured Collinsella sp.
GTCGACAAGTTCCGCTACAAGCCCACCAAGGCCGCCCAGGCCCAGGAGCGCATCCGCAAGATCGAGCAGATCAAAAAGGAACTCGTCATCCTACCCGAGGGCCACAAGCACATCGACTTTAAGTTCCCCGACCCGCCGCGCTCGGGCGACATGGTCGTGGGCCTGGAGGGCGTGTCCAAGTCCTACGGCAATAAGCACATCTACAGCGATATCGACCTCAAACTCTACCGCGGCGAGCACGTGGCACTCGTTGGCCCTAACGGCGCCGGCAAGTCCACCCTCATGAAGATCATCGCCGGTCTGGAGCCGCCCACCACCGGCACCCGCGATCTGGGCACCAACGTGGGCGTGGCCTATTACGCCCAGCACGCGCTCGAAGGCATGACCGAGTCCAACACCGTCCTGCAAGAGATCGACACCGTCACGCCCAAGTGGACCGTGCCGCAGCAGCGCAGCCTGCTGGGCGCCTTCCTGTTTAGCGACAACGATTCCATCGAAAAGCAGGTCCGCGTCCTCTCCGGCGGCGAAAAAGCGCGTCTGGCCCTGGCCAAGATGCTCGTGGCGCCTGAGGCGCTCCTGTGCTTGGACGAGCCCACCAACCACCTGGACATCGACTCGGTGGACATGCTCGAGAACGCCCTGCAAAACTTCCCCGGCACCATCGTACTGATCAGCCACGATGAGCACCTGGTGCGCGCTGTGGCCAACCGCGTCATCGACATCCGCGACGGCAAGGTCACGGTCTACGACGGCGACTACGACTACTACCTCTACAAGCGCGAGGACCTCGCAGCCCGCGCCGCCGCCGAGGCGGCAGGGGAGAGCGTGCCTGCCGCGGCCAAGTCCACCAAAGCCAGCGCCGCCCAGGTCGACACCCCCGCCGCGGCGCCTAAGCCGGCCGAGGGCAAAAAGACCAAGGAGCAAAAGCGCGCCGAGGCCCAGGCCCGCGCTGCGCTCAACAAAAAGCTCAAGGGCGTGCGCAACCAGCTCAAGAAGATCGAGACGGAGCTCGACAAGAAGCGCGCCCGCTATGACGAGCTTATGGAATTGATGGCAAGCGAAGAGCTTTATGCCGATCAGGACAAGTTCAACGCCGCGCTGGGGGAATATAACGGCCTTAAGCAAGAGCTTCCCAAGCTCGAGGACGAATGGCTCGAGCTTTCCACTCAGATCGAAGAGGAGACCGCGCGTGAACTCTCGTAAAGCCGCTGCCGTGGCGATGAGCATCATCGCCATCGCCTGTCGCATCTGCGGCATCTTTATGAGCGCGATGACCGTGCTGCTGTGCTTTAGCGGCCTCACCGCCAAGCTGCAGATCGTGGGCTTTGTCGTTGAGCTTTCGCGTGCACTGCCGAGCGCTATCGCCGGCTACGGCGTCATCACATCGCCCTTTGGCGGCGTTTTCCGCCTGGATTACGCCATCGTGGCCGTCATCCTGTTTGTGGCCGACTACCTGCTCACGCGTGCCTCGCGCCGCGTCCGCTAGGGGAGCGCCATGTCCAGCAGCTACCTCATGAACCTGCTCGCGAGCGCCGTCGCCGTCATCGTTGGTATCGTCATCCACGAGAGCGCGCATGCCGCCGCGGCCTGGGCGCTCGGCGATAAGACGGCCCGCTCGCGTGGTCGTGTCTCGCTCAACCCGCTCAACCATATCGACCCGTTTGGCACCATCCTCCTGCCGCTGCTCATGCTTGCCGCCGGCGGCCCGGTGTTCGCCTTTGCCAAGCCCGTGCCCGTCTACCTCAACAACCTTAAGCACCCCAAGCGCGACGAGGTCCTGGTGAGCGTTGCCGGCCCCGCATCGAACATCGCCCTCGCGTGCCTTGCGGCCGCTCTCATGCACGCAGTGTATGGCAACCTCTATGCCAGCATGTCCTTTGCCGTGGCATCGCAAATCATGAACTTCGGCGCCACCTTTATCGTGGTCAACCTGTCGCTCGCGTTCTTTAACCTCATTCCGATTCCGCCGCTCGACGGCTCGTCGATCATCGTTCCGTTCCTTAAAGGCAAGGCGCTTGCTAACTACTACCGTCTGCAGCAATACGCCATGCCGATCCTTATCATCGTGCTGTACCTGCTGCCCATGTGGACCGGTATTGACGTGATCGGCCGCTATTTCGACGTTACCGTGTATCCGCTAGCGGAGCAGCTGCTCAACTTCGCAATCGCCGGCATCTAGGGTAAACTTACAGGTTGACCGCGCATAACGGTCGCAACATGCACCCAAACCGCGCCGCGAAGGCGCCGTCAAAGGAGGTCGAAGATGTCGTATCGCGTGTCGACGCAGGTCTACAGCGGACCGTTCGACCTGCTGCTGCAGCTGGTAACCCGCCAAAAAGTTGATATCGGTGCCATCTCTATCAGCGAGGTGGCCGAGCAGTACCTTGCCGAGGTCGAGCGCATCGAGGCGCTGGACCTGGATGTGGCGAGCGACTTTTTGCTGGTCGCGGCAACCCTTTTGGACATTAAAGCCGCCTCGCTGGTGCCCCAAGAGGCCCCCGGCAAATCCGTCGACGATGACGAGGACGACGAAGACCTCGAGGAACTCAGCGCGCTTGACGGCGACGCCCTGCGCGAGGTCCTGATCCAGCGCCTGATCGCCTACAAGCAGTTTAAGGGCGCGGCGGCGGCCCTTGGCGCGCGCATGCAGGCCGAGAGCCGCATGCATCCGCGCGTTGCCGGCCCCGACCCTGAGTTCTTGGGCCTTATACCCGACTACCTGGCCGGCATTACCCTGCGCGGCCTCGCCGTCATCTGCGCCGACCTGGACGGCAAGCGCCAGACCTTCCTGCTGGAGGCCGAGCACGTGGCTCCGCATCGCGTGCCGCTCGACCTGACGGTGGCCTCGGTCGACCGCTTTACCATGGCGCACCAAACCTGCACCTTCCGCGAGCTACTGGACGGCGACGCCACGACTGAGCAGCTCGTTGTCACCTTCCTGGCCATGCTCGAGCTCGCCAAGCGCGGCTCGCTTACGCTGAGCCAGGACAAGATTTTTGGAACCATTCAAATCAACCGCGTCGAGGGCGCCGAGGCATACGTGCCCGGCGAGGGCCCCGAGCTCACCGAATAGGAGCGACCAACCATGTCAACCCTTTCCACGCTGGAGGCAAACAGCCTCAAAGGCGCCCTCGAGGCGCTGCTGCTGGTGTCGAGCGACCCCGTGAGCGCGCCCGCCCTGGCAGGTGCGCTGGATATCGCCCCGGGCGAGTGCGCGTCGCTTTTGGCCGAGCTCAAGGTTGAGTACGAGGAGGCCAATCGCGGCTTTCAGCTGCGCGAAGTCGCCGGTGGCTGGCGCCTGTTTACGCACCCCGCCTACCACGACGTGGTCGAGGGCTACGTGCTGAGCTGGGACACGCAAAAACTGTCGCAGGCGGCACTCGAGACCCTGGCCGTGATCGCCTATCACCAGCCCGTCACGCGCGAGGTGGTCAAGGGCATCCGCGGCGTCAACTCCGACGGCGTCATCGCGTCGCTCGTTGATAAGGGTCTGGTGCGCGAGCTCGGCCGCGACCCCCAGCGCGGTCAGGCTATCATCTACGGCACGACCAACGCCTTCTTGGAAAAGTTCGGCCTGCGCTCCACCCGCGATCTGCCCGATTTGGAGCAGTTTGCCCCCGACGAGCAATCGCGTCAATTTATTCGCGAGCGCCTGAGCGGCCGCAGCATTCAGTCCGCGCTCGAAGAGCAGGCTGAGGATCTGGACGAAGAGCGTGAGCTGATCGATACCGATGTTGAGGACACCGTAGTTGAAGAGATCCTGACCAGCGGTGATACCTCGGAGGATTTGCATGACGAGGACTAACGAAGCAGAGGAGACGTGCACCGCAAGTGCCACGGGCGCCACAACGCCCGCAGGCGACGCGCAGCACATCTACCCGCACACCATGCGCCTACAGCGCTTTTTGGCGCGCGCGGGCGTGGCGAGCCGCCGCGGCTCGGAGGACCTGATGACCGCCGGCCGCGTGACCGTTAACGGCCAGGTCGCGACCGAACTGGGCACCAAGGTCGACGTCGACCGCGACCAGATCGAGGTCGACGGCATGCCCGTCAAGCTCGGCCAGGGCGCCGTGTACCTGATGCTCTACAAGCCGACCGGCTACCTCACCACCATGAGCGATCCGCAGGAGCGCCCTTGCGTGGCCGACCTGGTCCCACGCGACCGCTTTCCGGGGCTCTTCCCGGTGGGTCGCCTGGACCGCGACACCACGGGCCTTCTGCTCTTTACCACCGACGGCGACCTTTCGCAGGATCTGCTGCACCCCAGCAAGCACGTCTACAAGACCTACCAGGCGCTTGTGAACGGGCAGCTAACCGATCGCGATCTTGAGCCGCTGCGTCGCGGCATAGAGCTCGACGACGGCCTATGCCAGCCGGCGATCTGCCGCGTCATTAACGCGCGCGAGGCAGAGGCCGTGGCTCCGCAAGGCGTCAAGCCCGGCACCACGGCCGTGGAGGTCATCATCCGCGAGGGCCGCAAGAATCAGGTCAAACGCATGCTGAGCAAGATCCACCACCCGGTGATCCGCCTGCACCGCTGCAACTTTGCCGGCCTGGAGCTCAAGGACGTGGCAAAGGGCTCCTGGCGCGAACTCACCAACCGCGAGGTGCAGATCCTCAAGGCCGGCGGTATCCCGCCCAAGCAGGCCAGCGCCAAGCGCGGCGGCAAGCCCCAAGACACGCCCGCCAGCCGCACGCGTCACCACGGCAGCCACGGCTCCGCTCCCAAGCGTAACACCTACCGCGAGCGCTACACGGGCTAGGCAACCCGCCGCGCCCCAACGCCCGCGAACCATACCAGCACGTCACCCATCGAAAGGAAGCATTGCATGATCGTCGCCATCGACGGCCCCGCCGGATCCGGCAAGTCCACCATCGCCAAGGAGATCGCCCGCCAGCTGGGCTTTAACAAGCTCGACACGGGCGCCATGTACCGCGCCGTCACCTTCGCCGCGCTCGACCGCGGCATCGACCTGGATGACGAGGCAGCC
>CAUBWQ010000099.1 GCA_958439775.1 uncultured Collinsella sp.
GCGCGGACGTCCATGTTCATAGAGACGGCGAAGCTCTCGATGAAGCTACCGCAACCCGACGAGCAAGCCTCGTTGAGCATGATGTGCTCGATGACGCCGTCCTTGACGCGCAGGCACTTCATGTCCTGGCCGCCGATGTCCAGAATGAACTCGACGCCGGGCAGGAATGCCTTGGCGCCGCGCAGGTGCGCGACGGTCTCGATCTCGCCGGAATCGGCCTTGAGGGCCTCGATGAGCAGTGCCTCGCCGTAGCCCGTGGTGGTCACGTGGCCGATGGTGCAGCCCGCGGGGATGTGGTTGTAGAAATCGGCCATGATGACCTTGGCCGTGCCCAGGATGTCGCCGTTGTTGTTGCCGTACCAGGTGTGCAGCAGCTGACCGTCCTCGCCCACGAGCGCGGCCTTCATGGTGGTGGAGCCGGCGTCGATGCCGATGAACACGCGGCCGGCGTAGCCATCGAGCTTGCCCTTGGGGACGACTTCCTGGTCGTGGCGGGTCTTGAACTCGGCAAAGTCCTCGTCGGTGGCAAAGAGCGGATCCAGGCGCTCGACCTCGGCACCCTGTGTGTCGCCTAAGCTGTCGATGGCCTCGATGAGCTGCGGGAACGTGCTGAGCTTGTTGGACTCGTGCGCCATGGCGGCGCCGCTCGCCACGAACAGGTGAGCGTTTTGGGGCACGATACGGTGCTCCTCGTCCAGGTTGAGCGTGAGGTAGAAGCGGTGGCGCAGCTCGGAGAGATACTGCAGCGGGCCGCCCAGGAAGGCGACGTTGCCGCGGATGGGACGGCCGCACGCCAGGCCCGAGATGGTCTGGGTCACGACGGCCTGGAAGATGGAAGCGGCGACGTCCTCGGGGCGGGCGCCTTCGTTGAGCAGCGGCTGGACGTCGGTCTTGGCAAAGACGCCGCAGCGGCTGGCGATGGGATAGATGGTAGTGGCGTTGGCCGCGAGTTCGTTAAGACCGCTGGCGTCGGTGTGCAGCAGGGTTGCCATCTGGTCGATGAACGCGCCCGTGCCGCCGGCGCAGGTGCCGTTCATGCGCTGCTCGATGCCGTTGTCGAAGTAGATGATCTTGGCGTCCTCGCCGCCCAGCTCGATGGCAACATCGGTGGCCGGGATGAGGGTCTCGACGGCGCGTTTGCTGGCGATGACCTCCTGGACAAACTCCAGGTCGAGCCACTGGGACAGCAGCAGGCCGCCCGAACCGGTAATGGCGCAGGTCATTTGGGCAGCCGGCAGCACGGTCGCAGCGCCCTCGAACAGGTCGCGGGCGCAGGCACGGACGTCGGTGTGGTGGCGCTGGTACTTGGCGTAGACGATCTGGTTGTCGTCGTTGAGCACGGCGAGCTTAACGGTGGTGGAGCCCACGTCGATGCCCAGATGCAGGCTGCCGCGAGCGTTCTCGGGGTTGAAGATCGCGCCTTCGGGGGCCTGGCCGGCGGCTACGGGCTCAGCGGCGGTGGCGGGCTCGCTAGCGACGGACGTCTCCCCTGCCGCGTTCTTGGCATCGGCAACTGCCTCGGCAACTTTCTCGGCAGCCGCGGTCGCGGCCTTCTGCGCGGCGTCCACCACGGTGGGCGCGGCCTCGCGTGCGGCAGCGACCATACGGTCCTTTATGCCCTCGACGAGTTTGCTCATTGTCTCTCCTCTTAGTTGTTGGACTCGACGGCTGCGGCGGTGTCGGCCGCGTCCTCGAGCTGCAGGTTCAATAGCTTCATGCCGTATTCCGGCACGTTGATGTCGATGGGAGGGCCATACAGGTCACCAGGGCGCACAAAAGCGAGCACCGTCATAATGCGCGCCATGGCCTCGGGCGATTCGGTGAGCCCACGCTCAAACCAGCGCTGAATCATGCCGACCTCGGCGCTCACGACGTAGGTGACGTAGTAGTCAAAGAACGTGCCCAGCGCCAGGCCCAAAATGCCCGTCTGCGCACGCGGCACCACGGCCTCACGAGCGGTGTCGATGATCCTTTTAATGAAGGCCTGGTCGCCGCCCGGACCCAGCAGCGCACCGATTAAGTCGCGGTTGGCCGCAAGATAACGCAGCAGCTCAACCGAACCGGGCGCCGGCTCGAGCTCATCGATGTTGTGATAGAGGTCGGGCAGCTGAGCTGCAGTGATGAGCTCAATGCGCTCACGGATCTCGGCCAGCAAGCCGTCCTCGATTTGATTGATAAAGTCGGGAATATCACGGTAGTGCGAATAGAACGTGCGGCGCGTAAGGCCAGCGCGCTCGGTGAGCGACGCGACGTTAATGCGCGAAAGGTCGCCGCTTTCGGCAAGCTCGCCGGCAAGTGCCTGGCGAAGGGCACGCTGCGAGCGAAGGGACCGGCGATCGCATTTCTCGAGCTGGGACAAACGTCCTCCTTGTTACTCAGCCTGTGCGCTATTGCACAGTGCGAGTATTATTGCACACCGTGTGTATCAACACGTAAAGGCAATATTTGGAATGCGACAAAGGGCAGTCCCTTTGTCACATTCAGCGACCGCCTAGGTTGTGCCAGTTGTGCCTGGCTTTTGGAGCGGCATTGCCGATTGTTCAAAATGTCATTCGTGGGTAGAATAGTGTCGACGGCAGCCCAAGTTCTGGAAAGCTGGGCAGCGCCGTTGCTTGGATTAAGGGGTCAACGCCTTAGCGGCGGCGACCCCTTTTACGTTGCTTCGAACGTTGCTTGAGTGCCTCGGAAAGCCCGACGAGCGCCGTGGAGAACGAGACCAAAGCGGTCAGAAGTCTCACGAAATCAATCAGATCGGTCATGGGCATCACCTCCCATCAGATGGAGGGCGTTGCCCGGCACATGGAACTGCCGCCAACAGTATCAATTCTATCAAAGCGCAGTTAGATATGCGAATGTTTGTTCGTATTTCAAGAGACCAGCGTCACCTGTGACAAAGGGGCTGTCCCTTTGTCACATTATTCGATTACGGTGCAGGAATTCTGCTTGTGCATGGTGGCAAGCATGTGTTTGGGAACGGCGTGGGCCATGCAGCTACCGATAGTCGCGCTTGCGGCGGCCTTGGCCGCGTCACTGCCGTTTTTGGTCGCGTAGCTGTGGCGGAAGCGTTTGAGCATGGCAATGTCGTTGCCGCCGTCGCCGTAGACCGCGACCTCGTCCTCGGCAATGCCGTAGTAGCCCGCCAACCAGGCCACGCTCTCGCCCTTGTTGCACGCCACGTCCGTGATCTCGAACATCACCGGATCAAACGGCGCGTTGACCACGCGGTCCGAGCGCTCGGCAAGATATGCCTTAAGGTCGCGCTCCAGCTCGGGCGAGGTCACGCGGCAGTTGATCTTGCACACATCGTGGCGCAGGATGTCACCAATCGACTGGTCGAAATACTGCTCCTCGTGATACCCGCCACGCGCACGCATGCCGCGCATCACAATACGCTTGATGGGGCTGTCCTTTTTAAAGCCCGCCTGGTGCATCTCGAACGACCCACTCGAGAACATGCCATCGGGCGTGGAGCAATCAAAGCAAATGTCCGGGAACGCCTTGAGCAGCTCCTCGGTAATCTGCGGATCGATAGTCCAGGTCTTGAGCACCTCTCCATGGCTGTCGCGCACGATGGAGCCGTTAGAGCAGCAGGCATCGAGCGCCAGCCCCGTAAAACCATGCTCGCCAATCGGCAGCGTCGAGCGTCCGGTCGCGGGAACCACATGCAAGCCAGCCTCGGTCAGCTCGCGAATGGCACGGCGGATGGTCCCATCCGCCTCGTGTAGGGCGTTCAGCAGCGTTCCGTCTAAGTCACTCGCAAACATCTTGATCATGGGCATGCCTCTCCTTCGTCTGCACGATATTGTAGACGAGAACGGGCGCACCCCAAGAGAGACGCGCCCGCTAGGCGAAAGATTGTCCTACACCGCGGCGGGGCCGTGTTCGCCGGTGCGGATACGGATAACTTCTTCGACCGGCTCGACCCAAATCTTGCCGTCTCCAACGGCACCGGTGCGTGCAGCGTTGCAGATAATCTCGACAATGTCGTCGACATGCTCATCGGCACAAATGAGCGTGAACTGCACCTTAGGGATCGTGTTAACAAGCAACTCGTTGCCGCGCACGTATTCCTTCCAGCCATGTTGCGCACCGCAGCCCTGCACCTGGTTGATAGTCATACCGCGAACATCGGCAGCAAACAGCGCATCTTTAAGAACCTCAAGCTTTTCCTGGCGAACGATAGCCGTGATCTTTTTCATAATGAATTCCTCTCAATAATCAACGTATCCCTTTACATGAGACGCGGGTTTCCCAGGTGTCGCAAACCAACCTCAGAGATCAAAAAGTTCAACTGACTGGTCTTAGCAGGTTTCCCAAGTGCCGCAGATTGCCGTGAAAGAGGAGCGAAGCGTACTTAAGTACGTGAGCGACGATTGAACGGAAAGGTGCGGTACTTGGGGAAGCTGCTAATCGAGTCCGGAGAACGAGGGATATGCGCTCTCGCCGTGCTGACTCGCATCCAGGCCCAGCGCCTCGTCGGCCTCGTCCACACGCAGACTGCCGTGGAACAGCGCCTTGACCACCGCGGCGATCACCAAATCGAGCACCAGCACAATAGCGACCGTCACGACAATGCCCAAGATCTGCGAGATGAGCAACGACACGTCGCCCGTGTAGAACAGGCCGCCCTTACCGGTCCACGAAAGCTCCGGCACGCAGAACAGGCCCGTGAGCACGCCGCCCAAGATGCCGCCGATACCGTGGCAGCCGAACGCGTCGAGCGCATCGTCGTAGCCAAACTTGGTCTTGAGATGGCTGATGGCCAAGTAACAGACGGGCGATACGATCAGGCCCATGACCAGCGCTGCCCATGGCTCGACAAAGCCCGCACCCGGCGTGACCACCACAAGGCCCGCAACCAAACCGGTGCTAGCGCCCACCAGCGTGGGACGACCGGTGTGCACGCGCTCGACGGCGAGCCACGAGACCATACCCGCCGCGCTGGCC
>CAUBWQ010000100.1 GCA_958439775.1 uncultured Collinsella sp.
AGCTCATCCCATGAGATGGCGCCGCCGCGCGGGCAGCGATTGCCCGTGACGTAAAGCGAGCCGTCGCCAAATGCCACGACCGCGCGCTGGCAGCGGTTGTTGCACCGACGGCAGGTAACGCCGCCGAACTCGCGATGCTCGAAGCGCTCCACGGCATCGAGCCCGATAAACGACGTGCCGGCGTCGCCCTTGCGGCATTTCTCGCGCGCGAGCAGGGCGATACCGATAGCGCCCATCAGCCCCGGGTGGGGCGCACGCGTGACGGGTTTGCCCAGATACTGCTCGAATGCGCGCAGCACCGCGTCGTTTCGGAACGTGCCGCCCTGGACGACGACTTTGTCGCCCAGACGGTTGAGATTTGAAACGCGAATGACCTTGGTGAACACGTTCTCGATAATCGAACGGCAGAGACCGGCCATGATGTCGCCCGGACCCTTACCGCGCCGCTGCTCGGAAACGACGCTGCTGTTCATGAACACCGTGCAGCGGCTGCCGAGAACGGCGGGGGCTTTGGACGAAAATGCCTCGGTCGCGATATCCTCAACGGCTATTCCGAGGTTTTTGGCAAAACCCTCGAGGAACGAGCCGCAGCCCGCAGAGCACGCCTCGTTGACGACGATATCGGTCAGCACGCCGTGGTTGAGCCAGATGGCCTTCATATCCTGTCCGCCGATGTCGAGCACGAAGGTCGCATCGGGAACGCATGCGCACGCGGCGCGGGCGTGCGCGACCGTCTCGACCGTATGGTAGTCGGCGTGGAACGCGCGCGCGAAAAGCTCCTCGCCGTATCCCGTGGTGCCCACGGCATCGATCGCAAGCGTGACTCCCGCTGTCTCCCAGCGGTTCTTCAAGCTGACAAGACCCTGTTGGGCGACGTCGAGCGGTCTGCCGTTATTAGACGCGTAGAACGAATCGACAAGCTCACCCGCCTCATCGACCAGGGCGAACTTGGTCGTCGTGCTCCCCGAATCGATACCGAGCGCCACACGCACCGTCTCTCCGGGCGCATACGCATCCGGACCCTTTGCCGGCGTCTCTTTGCCATGGCGTGCCATAAAATCCGCCTGCTCGGCAGGTGTGGCAAAAAAGGGCTGGGCAAGACGTCCCTCCCCGCTTGCGGGCGCGACCGTCTCGAGCTTATCCAGCCGGACAAAAGCGTCGGGAAGGTCGATCGGTTGGGACGATGCGAACATGTCGGTCAGCGACAGGGCGGCACCGCGCGCGACCATGATCTGCGGATCGCGCGGGACGATAACCTGATCGTCCGATAGATTCAGTTGCTCCCGGAACACGCGGACCAGCGTGGGGTTGTAGGCGAGCGTACCGCCCTCGAAGATTACCGGCGGCTCGATGTCGATACCCTGGGCCAGACCGCCGATCGTTTGGCGGGCGACCGCGTGAAGCGCCGAAAGCGCCAGGTCGGTGGTAGGAATGCCCTCGTTGAGCAGCGGCTGGATATCGGTCTTTGCGTACACGCCGCAGCGGCCCGAAACCTCGTGGACGGTCGTTCCCCGGCTTGCGAGCTGCTCGAACTCGCCCGATTCGGGGCCGACCCCCATGAGCTTTGCCATCTCGTCGATAAATGCACCGGTACCGCCTGCGCACGAGCCGTTCATGCGCATGTCGGCAACCTCGATGTCTCCCTTATCGTTGGTGCGGAAGAAGATCATCTTGGCGTCTTGGCCGCCCAGCTCGATGGCGCAGCGCGTCTGCGGATAGAACCTGCTGATCGCGAGCGCGTTGGCGACCACCTCCTGAACGTACGAGGCGCCCAGCGCGGTCGCGATATCGCGCGCACCCGAGCCGGTCACCGCAACGCGCAGCGACTCATGGGGAAAGCGCGCGGCGAGCTCGCCGAGCATGGCGCGCACGCTCGCTGTCTGACACGCCCCGTGGCGGCGATATCCCCACCACGCCTCGGTCATATCCTCGTGCATCGCGTAAACTTTGGTCGTCGTCGACCCTACGTCCAGTCCTACTAGCAACGCCATAATGCTCCGTCTCTCGCATTTTTCCTGCTAGAGATATACCACTCTACGTAATACAACAGACTGTTGTATTTAAACTCCGTATAAAATGCGGCTGCCGAAACGCTTCAGCAGCCGCCGAATGCACCAACAGATTGTTCTGCGCGCTAGCACGTCGGGCAACGGAGCAGCACGGGCCCTCCGGTCATGCGCACCGCTCACGCCCGCGATGCCGCCGAGAGAGCTATCCACGCTTAGGGCTCCAACCAAGCAAGTCGCCCGCGCTCAGCAGATCCCTAAGCGAGCTACTCGCACTCAGGAGCCATAGCCTGCTCCAAGAGCTCGGCATGCTCCTCCTCGAAAACCGTCCCCACAGGGAAGGCGCGACGGAAGACGAAGTGGGAAATCGGACCGGCTACCAAAAGGTTCCACGGCAGCGCCATCACAAAATTATGCGGGATGTTGATCATCCAGATCGCGGGCACGGAATACAGGTTCGCAAGGATGCCACCGGGCATGTGCGTCAGACCCTCGCAGGCACCGTACAGCGACATGATGATGACCATGGGAACGACCATGCAGGAGCTGACGGCGAGCGTCATGGCGAGCGGCGAGCTCTTGCCCGGAGTGACCAAGTACTTAAAGGCGAAACCCTTGGCGAGCGGGCTGGCGACGAACCAGTCGCAGCACATGGCAAAAATGTAGGCAACGGGGAAGCCGAGCCATGCGGCGGCAACGACCTCGCCGTTGATGGCCCCATGCTGCAGGGCAACGTTGTAGATGCTCATCCAGAGCACCATGCAAAAGCACATGATAAAGGTGAACAGCAGGCTCTCTCGTTTGTTGATAGGCATGAAGGGCAGATTCCTCTCTGTGTTGTGCCGCGGCACCACGCAACAAAAACGGGCGGGCAAGATGGAGCTGTTGGGACTTCATCTCGCCCGCCCGTGGTACGTGCGTCTGCGACTACTTATGTGGTGGAACCAGCCTAGCACGAAACGCATGCGCTTCGTAAGCGTTGAGTTTATGAAGATGCAGGGCACCGATAATCCCCCGACCCCATAAGTTGCGGTGGAATACGGACTGTTTTGACCCTTTAAGCAGCAATTCAGTCCCTATTTCACCGCAACTCTTTTGGTGCAAAGTAACCTGTCCCCCTTGTACCAATTAGCTGGTGTGGCGCCAGCGAGGGTCGGTGAGCGTACGCGCCACACCCAGACCAACGGGCAAAAACGCCACGATGAGTACTGCACGCACAAACCAGCCGAGCATATTGACCGTATCGAAGGTACACATGTAATACATCGAGCGATACAGATACAAGCCCGGCACCATAATGACAATCGATGGCACCGTGAGGGCGATACGCGGGTAGGTGAGCTTGATTTCGGCTAAGCTCGCGAGCAACCCCGATACCAGTGCGCCGATAAATGCAGCCGCCTCGGGAGGCATGCCTACGCTCAAGCCCAGGAACGGAAGCATCGTCGGCGCATCGACGAGCGTAAGGCGCAAGGTATTAGACACGGCGCCGATGAGCCCTGCCGCCGCTGCCATCTTTACCGGACTGTTGAACATAACCGAGAAGCCAAATACGCCGATAAAGCTCATCAGTATGCGCAAGAGCGTAAGAGCCAACGGCGAGAGACCAAGCGGGGCGAAGTCATCCGGCGCCAGTCCCACACATTCGGCAACCATCCAACCTACGAGGGTCGCCATCACAATAATCGATACAGCATACGAAAGACGCTCGATACCGCTTCGCATGTCGAGCTTAGCGATGTCGAGGCCTGCCGTAATGAGGGGAAAGCCGGGAATCACAAAGAGCATGGCGCCGATATAGCCTTCTTGGTGCGACATTGCCCCTGGAATGACCTGGCCAAGGCCGAGCAATGCCAGCAGATACGAAACGCAAGCGAGCGCAACGCCAGTCGTCAGCGCGCTAAACTGGCCAAGACCCTGCTTGAGAATATGGGAGCGAGCAAAGTTGCCGACACCAGCGCCTACGAATGCGCAGGCCATCTCGATAGGGCCGCCGCCGAGCAAAAAGACGAAGGCGCCGCAAGCACAGGCTGCCGCAAGGCCCTGTTGCCAGGGAGCGTAATCGGGCTTTGAGCTCTCAACGGTCTTGAGCATCTCGTGGTACTCGTGCACGGTAAACCGGCGCCCGTAAATCTCGATTTCCTTTAAGAAGCTCTCCATCATCCAAATGCGATGAGTATTAACTCCCGTCGTGGGTAGGCTGACGACCTCGTTAAAGCAGTGGCCATCTTCGATGCAGGTGCACTCAAACGACAGGAGACTCAGGTCGACGTGAATCGTGACGCCGAGCACAGCGGCAACACGATTCATGGTATCGCGCACGCGCCAGGCACCTGTTCCGCTTGCCAGCATAAGCATGCCGGTGCGGCAGATGATGGATGATTTATCGGTGAGCGGCGCATCGACGGCAAGCTCATCGCCTGCCGTCACGATCTGGCGCCAGTCAGTTTTCATATGAAGCGCGCCGGTACGGACACCGTGGTGCATGGGGGCTCTCGAAAGCAGCGAGTCAAGGCGCGAGGGCTGTGGGGGCTCCGTTGATTCGCCCTCGTCCTCGTCGGGCTCTTCATCGACCAGATCAAATGAGTCAAGCGGTGCCGGCTCGCGACGATCGATCAGCTCCTCATCCTCATCGTCAAAGTAATTGAACTGATCGAGCATGTCCTCTTCGATTGCACGCTCGCTCGCGTCGTCCATATAGACGCTCCCTTCCTGCCGACTAACTCCCATCCTAGGCAGCGACGGCTAAAGGAAACATAAAAGAGACGACTGTCATGCGAGCCATGTGTGCAATAGCCGTTGGGTAGTCGTTTGAGAACGCCCCCAATGACTATTGACGGCCAAGGCAACGCCGATGCCCTGGCAACAACAGCGAAAGCCCGCCAGAGCGAGCAAGGTCCTTTTGGGGCGAGATGACACCATAGGTGGAGCAAAAGTCA
>CAUBWQ010000101.1 GCA_958439775.1 uncultured Collinsella sp.
ATGACCTTTTGGCCCGAGACCATCTCTTCGATATATCCGTCCAGGTCGCCAAGCGATGCCTGCTGGGCGGCAAAGAAGCGCTTTGAGCGCGCGCCCGAGTAGCGCGCATACAGCACAATGGCCGCATCGCACACGAGCGTGATGATCGTGAGCTGCCAGTTAAGGATGATGAGCATGGCCGTGGTGCCCACAACCTGAATGGCGGCCTGAATCACGTTGGCAAAGCTGTTGTTAAGCGCCTCGGAGACGGTGTCGACGTCGTTGGTGAAAAAGCTCATGATGTCGCCCGAGCGCGTGCTGTCAAAATAGCTGAGCGGCAGCGTCTGGATGTGCGCAAACAGGTCACGGCGAATATCGGACACCACGTGTTGGGCCGCGCGCACCATGATCTGTGAGTAGCCCAGGGCCGAGAGCACGCCCGCGGCGTAGATGATCGCCGTCAGGATGACCTGCTTGGCGAGCAGTTCCTCCCCGCCCGTGGCCAAACCGTTAACGATGGGGCGCACCATGTAGGTGCCGGCGAGGCTCGCGATGGCGGCAACGGAGGCGAGCACGCCCACCGCGAGCAACGAGAACTTGGCATGCCCCATGTAGGAGAACAAGCGGCGCACAGTGCGCTTGAGGTCGGCCGGGCGTGCCTGGGCTGCGGTCTTAGGCATGACGCTCACCCCCTTCCAAGGGCGATCCGCATGCGACGGAGGAAATCGGATCATTCGCGCAACCATCGTCGCTGCCGTCGCCGGCGTCCGCGTTCCTCGCAAACTCCATCTGCGAGGCATAAATCTCCTGGTATATGTTGTCGCCCGCTAGCAGTTCCTCGTGCGTGCCCACGCCGTGGACACGACCGTCGTCCAATACCACATTGCGATCGGCATCCATGACACTCGCGATGCGCTGGGCGATGATGAGCACGGTCGCATCGGGAATCCGAGCGATGTGCTCGCGAATCTTTGCGTCGGTCGCCATATCGACCGCGCTGGTGGAGTCATCAAAAATGAGCACGCGCGGATGCTTGAGCAGCGTGCGCGCGATGCACAGGCGTTGCTTCTGGCCACCCGAGACACCGGCGCCGCCTTGGCCCAACTCGCCGTCCAGCCCGCCGATGCGATCAAGGAACTCGTCCACGCACGCCGCGCGGCAAGCCGCGAGGAGCTCATCGTCCGACGCCTGCGGATTGCCCCACTGCAGATTCTCGCGCACGGTGCCCGTAAACAGCACGTTCTTTTGCAGCACAATGCCCACGGCGTCGCGTAGGGTCGCGAGGTCGTAGTCACGCACGTCACGTCCGCCCACAAGCACGGCGCCCTCGGTAGCGTCGTACAGGCGCGCAATCAGCTGCACAAGCGAGCTCTTGCCCGATCCCGTACCGCCGAGGATGCCCACCGTCGAGCCGCTCTCGATGCGAAGGTCGATATGCTCGAGCACATCCTCGGCTGCATCCGCGCGGTATTTAAAGGAAACGTCGCGAAACTCGATACTGCCGTCCGCTGGTGCCGCAATCGCGAGGTCTCCCGCGGGGTTGGCGATAAAGGGTTCCTCATCGAGCACCTCGGCGATACGGCCCACACTCGTAAGAGCGCGCGTGAGCAGCAAAAACACGTTGGAAATCATCATGAGCGAATTCATGATCAGCAGCACGTAGCTCATAAAGCCCGTGAGCGAGCCCACGCCCAGCTTGCCAGCGAGAATCATGCGGCCGCCAATCCACAGGATAGAGAGCGCAGCCACGTACATCGACAGCTGAAACACCGGCAGGTTGAGCACCGCGCTGCCAAAGGTCTTTGTCGCCGTGCCGGCGAGCTCGGTATTGACAGTGTCGAACTTGGCCTCCTCGTGCTCGGTACGAACGTAGGCCTTGACGGCACGCACGGCGGTGAGGTCTTCCTGTACCACGCCGTTGAGGTGGTCCATCGAGGTCTGGAGTTGGCGGTAGAGCGGACTGACGCGATAGGTGATGACGCCCAGTACGATTGCCAGCACGGGCAAGATGATCGCAAAGACGTTGGCGAGCGGGCGCGACAGCATCAGCGCGTAGATAAGGCCGACGATAAGCGTCACCGGGCCGCGCACCATAGGGCGAAAGCCGTTGCCCACAGCATTTTGGATAACGGTGATGTCCGTGGTCATGCGGGTGACGAGCGAGCTGGCATCGTAGTTGTCCAGGTTACCAAAAGCGAGCGTCTGAATCTTTTTGTACTCAGCCTCGCGCAGGTTAGCGCCTAGGCCCGAGGCAACGCGGGCGGACGTGCGTGCATAACCCAAGCCCAGTACCAGCGAAAGCGCAGCGCACACCAACATGTACGCGCCCTGCAGCAGCATGTAGTTGATATCACCCGCAGGCACGCCCACATCGATGATGTTGGCCATGATGACCGGGATAAACAGCTCGAGCACCGTCTCGACCGACACAAAGAACACGCCGAGGATGGCATCGCGACGGTATGCCCCTAGATAGGAAAACAGTATTTTGAGATTGCGCACGCAGGTTCAACCCCCATCAAACGTTGTTCGCAAACGCACGTATTATTGCGCGCCGAATAATGGTGTCAAGTATTCCGAAATCGTTTTCTGCAAGGTTAACGCCGGCGGCGAGTTCTCGTGACGTGTGTCCATATTCACTCGGAATAATGGTGCGCGTGACTTTTTTCGCCCCACTGCCGACACAAACCTTGACTCTACAATCGTTGTAGGGTTTTCACTACACTGGTACGTAAACGAACCCAGCCAGAAAGCCCCGCCCATGGAACACGACCTCACACGCGGCAATGTCCTTAAGACCATCGCGGTCTTTGCCCTGCCCTATATGCTCTCGTACTTTTTGCAGATGCTCTACGGCATGGCCGACCTGTACATGATGGGGCAGTTTAGCGGCGCCGCCGGCATCACCGCCGTGGCAAATGGCGCGCAGACGCTCTATATGATTACCGTGGCGCTCGTGGGCCTGGCCATGGGAACGACGGTTATCGTCGGCCACGCCGTGGGTTCGCGTCGCTTCGATCGCGCCGAGACCGCCATCGGCAACACCATCACGCTCTTTATGGGCGTCTCGGTAGTGCTGGCCGCCGTCCTGCTCGCACTGTGCCCGCAGATCGTGGCGCTCATTGGCACACCGGCCGAGGCAGTCGAAGGCACTGCCGCCTACCTGCGTATCTGCTTTATCGGCATTCCCTTTATCGCCGCGTACAACATTCTTTCGGCCATCTTTCGCGGGCTGGGCGATTCGCGCTCGCCTATGTACGTGATCGGCGTGGCATGCATCATCAACATCGCGCTCGACTTTCTGTTTATCGGGCACATGGGGCTCGGCCCCGTGGGCGCGGCGCTCGGCACAGTGACCGCCCAGACGGCCAGCGTTGTCCTCGCGCTCGTGTGGCTCAAGAGCCGCCGCACGAACATCCACGTTAAGCGCAGCGACCTGCGCCCCCAGCCCGAGGTGCTCGGCAGCATTCTTAAGATCGGCGTGCCTGTGGCCGTGCAGGACGGTTGCATCCAGGTAGCGTTTATGTTTATCACCGTCATCGCCAACCACCGAGGGCTCGTCGACGCCGCCGCCGTGGGCCTGGTCGAGAAGATGATCAGCTTTTTGTTCATTGTGCCGAGCTCCATCGGCGCCACCGTCAGCGCGCTCACGGCGCAAAACGCCGGCGCGGGCAAGGGCGACCGTGCACGTCAGGTACTCAAGAATGCCATGACAATCTCGGTGGTGTACGGCTGCCTGATCACGGTGCTGATGTGGCTGGTGGCGCCGGCGTTTATCGGCTTTTTTGCCAAGGACGCTGCAGTGGTCGCGGCCGGTACCGGCTATATGCGCAGTTATATTTTCGACGCGATTTTTGCCGGCATCCACATTTGCTTTAGCGGCTTTTTCGCTGCGTATGGCAAGAGCTACATCGGCTTTGCGCACAACGTGCTGGCCGTGGCGCTCATTCGCGTGCCGGGCGCGTGGCTGCTGTCGAACGCCTATTCCGATACGTTGTTTCCCATGGGCATCGCTTCGCCGTGCGGATCGATTTTGTCGGCGGTCATCTGTGTTGTCGCGTTTACCGTGCTCAACCGCCGCGGAGCTTTTGACAAGTTGGCAGCGTAGCGGGGCAACGCGAAATTGCCCTCATCGACGACATCATCAGCGACGACCCCACAACCTACGTGACGCAGATCACGGTGCCGGTTTCCCCAGCAAAGTAAGAACCGACCGGAAGGCATCATGCTTTCCGGTCGGTTCTTCAATTTGGTTATCGATGCACTAAGCCTGGGGCACCTGACCAGTAGCCAAGATTTGCTCGAGTGCGTCCTCGTCCAGCACGGGTACGCCCAGCTGTTCGGCCTTGGTGAGTTTGGAGCCCGCCTTGGGGCCGGCGACCAGATAGCTCGTCTTCTTTGAAACACTGCCCGAGACCTTGGCACCAAGCACCTTGAGCGCCGCACCCGCCTCGTCGCGCGTGCGGTTTACGAGCGTACCGGTCAGCACAAACGTCAGGCCCGCAAGCGGCTGCGCGTCGGCGAGCTCGCCTGCCACGCCAGCGTCGGCTGCGGCCTGCGCGTGCGCGGCGCCCAAGTCGACCTCGAGCGACAGGCCCGCCTGGCGCAGGCGCTCCAGCACGGCAAGGTTCTCGGGCACGGCCAGGAACTGCTTGACGCTCGCCGCGATCTTGGGACCGATGCCCTCGCACTCGGCGATGTCCTCTTCGCTCGCCAAGATGAGCTTGTCAATCGACAGGAATCGCTCGGCGATGACCTCGCCCACGCTCTTGCCCACATGGCGGATACCCAGAGCAAACAGCACGCGACCGAGCGGCTGGCTCTTGGACTTGTTGAGCTCGGCGATGATTTTCTCGGCCGTCTTAAGGCCTACCGGAATGGGGTCGCCCTTC
>CAUBWQ010000102.1 GCA_958439775.1 uncultured Collinsella sp.
TGTGGCAGCCCAGCTGGGCCGGCACCACGCTCGCCGAGCGCATGACCTCGCTCGTCACCGACCTCAACGTCGCTTCCAACAAAGGCCTTTCCGAGCGCTTCGACTCCACCATCGGCGCCGCGACCGTGCTCATGCCCTTTGGCGGCAAGACGCAGCTCACCCCCAGCTCGGCCATGGTCGCCAAGTTCCCCGTGGACGGCGAGACCACCACGGCGAGTGCCATGGCATGGGGCTTCAACCCCTATCTGATGGAGGCCGACCAGTTTGCGGGCGCCTACCTGTCCGTGGTCGAGTCCATCGCCAAGCTCGTGGCTGCCGGCTTTGAGCACAAGCGCGCCTATCTCTCCTTCCAGGAGTACTTCGAGCGTCTGCGCACCGAGGCCGAGCGCTGGGGCAAGCCCACGGCAGCCGTCCTGGGCGCCCTCATGGCCCAAGTCGACCTGGGTGCCGGCGCCATCGGCGGCAAGGACTCCATGAGCGGTTCGTTTGAGGACGAGACCGGCGAGCTCAACGTTCCGCCGACCCTGATCAGCTTCGCCGTCGCCGTGGGCAAGGCCGCCCGCGCCGTCTCGCCCGAGTTCAAGGGCCTCACGCACCGCGTCGTCCGCATCGCCCCCGCTACCTATGGCGAGGACTACCGTCCCGAAGCCCAGCAGTTGCTCGCCGCGTTTGACGCCGTCGAGGCGCTCACTGCTACCGGCAACGCCCTGGCCATATCCACGCCCGGCTACGGCTGCGGCGCCGAGAGCCTCTTTAAGATGTGCGTCGGTAACCAGATCGGTATCGAGCTTGCCGAGGATGTAGACGTGGAGAGCCTCTTCACCCCGCTCTACGGCAGTTTTATCGTCGAGCTCGCCGAGGACGCCGAGCTGCCCGAGGTCGCCGACGGCGTTGTCGTCGAGCCCCTGGGCACCACCGTCGAGGGCTATGTCATCGACACCGGCTCCGAGGTCATCGAGCTCGCCGAGCTCCAGGAGGCCTGGGAGAGCGGCATCGAGGGCGTCTTCGCCTACCGCAGCGCCGGCGAGACCCCCGAGGTCGAGACCATCGACTTCCGCGCCAAGGATATCCACGTGTACGGCGGCGCCAAGATCGCCCGCCCGCGCGTGATCATCCCCGTGTTCCCCGGCAACAACTGCGAGTACGACAGCGCCCGCGCCTTCCGTGCCGCCGGTGCCGAGGCCGACACCTTCGTGATCAACAACCTCACGCCCGAGGCCGTCGCCGAGAGCACCCACGAGCTTGCCCGCCGCATCCGTGCAAGCCAGATCGTTATGATCCCCGGCGGCTTCTCGGGCGGCGACGAGCCCGACGGCTCTGCCAAGTTCATCACGGCGTTCTTCCGCGCTCCCGAGGTCACCGAGGCAGTCCGCGACCTGCTCAAGGCCCGCGATGGCCTGATGCTGGGCATCTGCAACGGCTTCCAGGCCCTGATCAAGCTCGGCCTGGTGCCCTACGGCGACATCGTCGACGCCACGCCCGATGCGCCCACGTTGACGTTCAACACCATCGGTCGCCACCAGAGCCGTCTGGTGCGCACCCGCATCTCGTCCAACTTGTCCCCGTGGCTGTCGCAGTGCAGCCTGGACGACCCCTACACCGTCGCCATCAGCCACGGCGAGGGCCGCTTTGTCGCCAATGACGAAGTGCTCGCCCAGCTGATCGCCAACGGCCAGGTCGCCACCCAGTACGTGGGCGAGAACGGCAAGCCCAGCATGGACCTTTCCGTCAACCCCAACGGCTCCGCACTCGCCATCGAGGGCATCACGAGCCCCGACGGCCGCGTCCTGGGCAAGATGGGCCATGCCGAGCGTCGCGGCGACAACCTGTACCGCAACGTGCCCGAGCATGTCCCCGGCGATAAGTTCATGCCGATCTTTGAGAGCGGCGTGGCCTACTTCGCTTAAACCTTTCCCATCGGGTACAATCCCTTCGGGTAACAACACCCGCCACCGGCACATCCGGTGGCGGGTTCTTTTTTGCTTCGCGCATGTAGGAAGGACATCATGGAAAGCCGCAAGCCGTATCTCGCCACCCTGCCCGGACTCATCCTGGGCTGCCTCGTCTGCTGTGCACTCTGGGGATCGGCCTTTCCCTGTATCAAGATCGGTTACGCACTCTTTGGTATCCCAGCGCACGATAGCGCCTCGCAGCTGCTCTTTGCGGGCTTGCGCTTCACGCTTGCCGGCGCCCTGGTTATCGTTGGGATGAGTGCGGCCCAACGCCGCCCCCTCATTCCGCAGGCTCGCGACATCAAGCCCATCTTTGTCTTGTCGCTCTTCCAGACTATCGGGCAGTACTTCTTTTTCTATCTGGGCCTCTCGCGCGCCAGCGCCATGTCGAGCTCCATCATCGAGGCCAGCGCCAACTTCCTCGCAATCCTCTTTGCCGCCCTGGCGTTTCGCACCGAGAAGCTCAATACGGCCAAGGTGCTTGGCTGTGCGCTGGGCTTTGCCGGCGTCGCTCTCGTCAACCTTTCGGGCGCGGATGGCACCTTTGGCTTCAGGCTCGATGGCGAGGGCTTTATCCTAGCCTCCACCGTCGCGGGTGCCCTTTCGACCTGCCTGATTGGCATCTTCTCGCGCGAGCACGACGGCGTCTTGCTTGCCGGGTGGCAGTTCTTGGTCGGCGGCCTTGTCCTCACCGCCATCGGCTTTTTGATGGGTGGCGCGCTCTCCCCCACGGCGATTGCCCCCGCCATCGCGCTCATCATCTACATGGCGCTTATCTCCGCGGTCGCCTACTCGCTGTGGTCGCGCCTGCTTGCCGTCAACCCCGTCAGCCGCGTCTCGGTCTTTGGGTTTATGAACCCCGTCTTTGGTGTGCTGCTGAGCGCGCTGCTGCTCGGCGAAGGCGCGGGCACGAGCCCCGTTACCGTCATCGTTGCCCTGCTGTTGGTCTGCGGCGGCATCATCATCGTCAACAAACCCAAAAAAGCCTAGCGAACTCACCTTTTTAGGGAGGGCATTCGCATACTTTAGCTTAATGGAGCACACTGGTTCTCGTTGATTTCGTACCGAGTCGCGGCGGCAGACGCCCGTCTTGCCGCACCGCGCCTGGGCATTATGGCCGGTGGCCCCCACAAACGCAAAAGGGGCGCACGACCATCGCAACGGTCGTGTGCCCCTTTTCCTAGCGTATCTGAACGCCAGCTTTCTTTTTCTCGGCCTTGACGCGGTAAAGCTCCGCATCGGCAGCGCGAAGTAAGTCTTGCCAGGTATCAACACTATCGCCGACCCGCGCGTAACCGATGGACATCCGCAATGCATACGGCACCTCGGCATGCGCGAGCTCGTCGTTGATTGTCGCGCACAGATGCATGATATCCCGTTCCGCCACTGCCTTTTGGAGCACCACGAACTCATCGCCACCGTAGCGTGCGATAAAGCCACCAGACGCCGAGCAGACCTCTTTGAGCGCAGCGGATATAACCTGAAGAGCATGGTCGCCCTCCACATGTCCATAGCGATCGTTAATCTGCTTAAAGCCGTCGGCGTCCATCATGAGCAGATACACATCTTCGGCCTGATCCACATTTGAGAAGAGCGACAGGATATAGGTCTCAAAACGGTTGCGATTGTTGAGGCCAGTCAACGGGTCGGTCGAGATGAGCTGCTCCTGGCAGATAATGTAGAGCAGCAACATGCTAATCATTATGCCGACACAAAGGCCAGGCACCGAGTATACGATCTGAAAGGTACCGCCCACCAGGGCCGGAATGGCGAAAAATGCCAAGGTTCGATAGATAGCCTTCGTCTGCAGGCTCTCGACCCTGCGAGATTGCACAAACGCATGCAGGGACGTATGTATAACGTAACAGTAGCTGACAATGGGCTGGATCATATAGGCAAAGCCGCGACGATACACGCCCTGCGAATCGATATAGAACAAGGCGTGCGTCCAGTAACTGGTAAAAGCCAGCACGACCACCAGAGCCGTAGGCAACGTTACAAGCACCACCCTATAGCGCGAGGTCACAAGGCGAGAGCCCTGCATCGTCTCGGAATAGATAAACCAAATGAGACACGCGATGGCAAAGAGCGAAAACGAAACCGCGTTGGAAATCCAGTTGGCAGCAATACCCAACGTGCCGTCCGCACCATCCGAAAGCGTCCAGATCATATCGAATAATATGTACGCGGCAGAGGTGTAGCCAAGCATGCTAAACAATAGCTGCAGGGTGCTCGAGAACAAGGAGCGACGACTTCGCGCGGCAAGCCCGATAAGAACAATCATGCATAGCAGGAATATCTCAATCTTGAGTGCCTTAACCACTAGGCGCCATCCCTTCAATATCCGAATGGTCAGAATCGCCCAATTCGAATCAGGGCAATAAACACCCCTTTACTCCGCAGGGGTAAAGGGAATCATAGCAAAGCGCCCGAACATCACTGCAAAACAGTTTCTGTTCGGGCGCTCGGACGGCGCGAATTGCACGCCGGAATCAATTATCGGTAACGGCCGTTACTCGCCATCGATGTCGGTCGCGACGGCCTCCTCGATGGCCTCGACACCGGCAGGCGACAGGTCCTCCTTGCCCTGGCAGAACTTCTTGTCGACCCAGCCGGTCAGAATCGGAGCCATGATTGCCGTGATGATAACGGCAGTGGCGATCTGGGCGTACGCGGTGGGCGCAAGCTCGGCGTAGCGCGGCGCGACCTCGGCGAGAGCAACCGGCGTGGTCATAGCCGTGCCGGCGATGGTGGAACAAGCCACGGCAGCCTTGCCGTTACCACCGCACAGGCGCTCGAACGCAAAGGTGATGGGACCGACGACAAACAGCGTGACAAGGCCCAGCAAGATGCCGGAAATACCGCCGGTGATAAAGCTCGACAGGCTCATGGACGCGCCAAGCTGAAATCCGAT
>CAUBWQ010000103.1 GCA_958439775.1 uncultured Collinsella sp.
TGTATCATGGAGTGCCGAAGTTCACGTGCCCGTGACAAAACGCGTGCGCCAACCCGTCCCGAGCACCACCCCGCCCGTAAGGTGTGGGACGAAAGGAGGACCAGCCGCATGAACATCCCCGAGACACAGAAAGACCTGCTTGCCTACCTCGATCGCATCACGCGCGAGCTTGGCAGCACGCGGGGCGGGCGCATCCAGAACCGTCTCGACCACTTCACCACGGCATCTATAACCGACTCGCTCGCCATCTCGCGCAGCCTGGCAAGTCAGTATCTCAACGAGCTCGTGCGCGCTGGCCTCGTGGTGAAAGCAGGGGCACGACCGGTGTGCTACTTCCACCGCCGCTCCCTCGAACGCTTCTTCCAGTCTCGCATTGAGCGTAGCACCTACCCTTCGGTCGAGCAGCTCTTCGCCACGCTCGGAAACGGCGAGCGACTCGACTTCGACCGCGCAATCGGTCACGAGCTGAGCCTTGCGCCCTGCATCAGCCAGCTCTGCGCCGCGCTCAAGTACCCGCCAGCTGGCCTGCCCATCCTGCTCTGTGGCGCCTCGGGAACCGGCAAGGGTCTACTCGCCGAACTTGCCCTCGAATACGGCAAGAACGTCGGCGTCCTGCAGCAGGAAGCCAAGCTTGTGAGCATCGACTGCTCGCATTACGCAGACGATGCCCGCGCGCTCACTCACGACCTGTGCGCAGATGGCGGGCCTGCAGATCGGGCGAGCGGCGGCATCGTTTATCTCAAGGACGTCGACGCCCTCTCACCCGCTGCCCAGGACGCGCTCTTGGAGTGGGCCTCCGCACAGGCGGGCGCCATTGTGCCAGCCCCTGCTGTGCGCCTTATCTTTGCCACCTCAAACGAGGCAGACAGTACCGAGTGCCGCAGCCTCACGCGTCGCATCCCCATGTCCGCCCAGGTGCCGTCTCTGCGCGAGCGCACCCAGGAGGAGCGTGAGGAACTGACTCTCCACTTCCTCAAGGAGGAGGGCCGACGCATAGGACGCGACATCCTCATAAGTCGCGGAGCCTTCCGAGCCCTCGCCGGCACCAACTTCGAGGAGAACGTACGCGGCCTGCGCGACTGCATCACCAACTGTTGCGCCGAGGCCTATCTAGACACGAAGGGTGACAGCCTGGAGATTCGCACCTACCAGCTTCCCTCCGCAATCCTTGCCGGCTCCGCACTCGAGCGCAGCGAGAACGACATGCAGCTCATCGACACCACCCGGAGCATCCAAAGCCAGGCGGACGACCGCGCACGGCATGTACTCGACGCCATGCTGGAGCCATACGAGAGCTATCGCGAAGGCACGCTTGATGGGTGGAGCGAGCCTGCGACCTCGAGGACTACCTGGCGTTTGGGCAAAACCCGGGCCGCTCGAAGTCCGACGCATACGAGCAGATCGCCGACAGCGTCGTCACTTCCGTGAACGAACTCTACTCGATCGATTTGTCCCGAAAGAGCTCGCATCTAATCGCCCAGGGCATCTGCCTCCAGCTGTGGCCGCCCGCAAGCCTCTCGCGTTGGAAGAGCTCCCATGCAAGCGAGCTTTCCGGCATGCGCGGCGTCGTGGCCCAGCGCAACCGCTTTGCCGTTACTGTCTGCGCCTGCATCGCTGATGAACTCAAGGCCACGCTCGGCATCACACACGACGACTCCACGTGTCTGCGAGTCCTTGCGCATGCGGCACTCGCACTCGACCCGTCTAAGCGTCGTCGGAGCGTCGGTATCGTCCTCAGTCATGGCTACTCGACCGCCACGAGCATCGCCGACGCCGCCAATCGGATTCTTGACACGAGGGTCTTCGAGGCCATCGACATGCCCTACGACCAGAAGGTTACGGACGTCGCTGTTCCTCTTCAGCAAATCATCGACCGCTTCTCCTACGCAGACGAGGTCGTCATCCTCGTGGACATGGGATCGCTCCAGGATATTTATAAGAGTCTGGAATCCACCTCCGGCATGACGCTCGGCATCATAAACAACGCCTCTACCGGCCTTGCGGTGGAGGTTGGCGCCGGACTTATCGCGGGTCGCTCCGTGCGAGAGGTTCTCGACGATGCTGCGGCAGCTTGCACCTGTAATTATCACATCGTGGCGCGCAACGCCCGACCGGACGCGATTGTCTTCTGCTCCGAAGGCGGACTTGACGCAGCTGCGCGGATCCGCGATCTCGTGGCGCAGAGCCTGCCTGGCGAGTCCCCCGCGCGGCTTGTCGCCGTTGACTGGCGGCAGCTCGCCAATAACGGATCTGAGGATGCCGCCTTCTCCCAGTACAACGTGCGCTCGGTCATCGGCACGGACAATCCGCACGCCGACGGAGTCCCGTTCATTTCGCTCGAGGAACTCATCGCCGGCGAAGGAACGGCCCAGATAGACCGCGCCTTCGCACGCTTGCTCGACGCTGACAGCTTGCGCACGTTCCACCAGAATCTCGTCAAGAACATGACCCTCAGGAACGTGGTCGAGTCCATCACAATCCTTAACCCCAACAAGCTCTTCGGCGAAATCGAGAGTGCCGCAGAGCGGCTCCAGCAGCTCACCGGAGACGTGATTGGCGCTCGTGTGAGCATGGGGCTCTACGTGCACCTGTGTTGTCTCGTGGAGCGCCTCGTGACCAGAAGCCCCATCGAGAACTACGCAGACGAGCAGCGCTTCGCCAATGAACACAACGATTTCGTCGAGGCATTCCGCACGAGCTTCTCTGACATTTCCGCCCATTACCACGTGGAGGTCCCCGTCGCGGAGATCGCCTACGCATACGACTACATCAATTCCCGGCATGCCCCGCGCAGGCAGGCCACGCCGAACGATGGGCCCGCGGCTCAGCAGGACGAGTGACGCGCCTCGCAAGCAAAGGAAGGAAGCCAACATCACACGAGCATCATCGATCGCTGCGTGCAAGGCGGCGGGCCTCACCGTGTTCGCCAAGCGCGAGGAGCGTTTTGGTTTTTCGCAAGCAAATGCGGACGAAATCAGCGACCAGATTCCCGATACGCTCAAACATGCAGGGCCCCTATGTGTTTAACCTCATTTTTCCGTGTGCGGTAGAATGGAGTCGTTGAGATCGCGAACGCCTTAAAGGGAGAGTTTTTGTGGATGCGCATCTGGATGGGGGCTCTTCCGCCCCGCTGTATCAACAGGTGCTCGATTTGCTTAAGAGCGATATCGAACAGGGGACATATCCCGTTGACTCGCAGATTCCAACGGAACTTGAGCTTTCTAAGATGTACGGCGTGGGAAGGGTCACGGTTCGCCGCGCAATAGAGGAGCTTGTGGGCGAGGGGTATCTCACCAAGCGGCAGGGGCGTGGTACGGTTGTGACCGCGACAAAGATAATTCGCCAGGTGCATCAGAAGGACGATGTTCAGAGTTTTACCCAAGCATGCGCTGAAAACGGCATGAAGGCGGGCGCTCGCGTCGTTGCCCGCAAGACCGTTGCCGCCGATCGCGACCTCGCTTCTTTCTTTGGCTTGGATGAAGGCTCTGACCTCATCTTGGTCTCACGCGTGCGTACCGCAGACGGCGTGCCGGTCCTGTTCGAGAACAACTACTATCCTGTCGATGGATTCGAATTTCTCAAAGATATCGGTCTCTCCAATTGTTCGATATTCGAGGCCGTGGGGGAGCGTACGGGTAGGTATCCCTGCTCGTCCGATCCCTGCAGGCTGGAGATCGCCCGTGCGGGAATTGATGCCGCCCGCGAGCTCAAGGTCCCAGTAGGGGAGCCGCTGTTCTTCATGAACGCGGGCTTTCTCGATTCCAACGGAGAGCGCTTCTGCTATGGCAGACAGTACTACGTGGGTTCGCGCTACAGCTTCGATATCTAGCGGCTCTGTCTCACACAGCGCTGTTCTCGTATTGCCGCGGCAGGTCCGTTTAGCGCGTAAAAGTTACCACTTATAGAACAACCTAATATGTTTCTTGACCGACGCCTTCATGCAGGTTATACATAGAACAACCTAAGATGTTTGCCTATACGTGAAGGATTTTTGGCAAGCATCGTTGCTCTGGCAGGAGGTTAAGAATGCCGGATGCCAAACAGGAGAAGCCCAAGCGCAGATTCCATCTCCAGCTTCCCCATGTGTACACCATCGCGTTCATGCTGATCGTGTTCTTCGCGGTGCTCACATGGATCGTCCCATCGGGTCAGTTCGACCGCCAGACCATTCAGACGGCCGCGGGCGAGCGAGAAGTCGCCGTAGCCGGAACGTACCAAGAGGTCGACAAGGTCTACACCGATTCGGAGACGGGGGAGACCGTCGATCTGCGACAGGGCATCGATGCCGTCCTGCAGGCTCCCGCCAAGGGCATTCAGGCTGCGGCCGATGTCGTCGCGTTCGTCCTGCTGATCGGCGGATCGTTCGCCATCGTCACCAAGACCAACGCCCTAAACGCCGGCATGAGCCGCGTGATCAAGAAGCTGAAGAACAAGGACATCTTGATCATCCCCATCTCCATGATCCTGCTCTCGATCTGCGGCACCACGTTCGGCATGTCCGAGGAGGCGCTGCCGTTCTACGCGATCTTCATCCCCATCATGCTGAGCATCGGGTATGACTCCATGACCGCGTTCATCATCTGCTTCCTCGGCCCCAACCTTGGTTACTGCGCATCCACTATTGATCCTTTCAACGTGCTGATCGCCCAGGGCGTTATCGGCATCGAGGGAAATCCCCAGCTTTGGCTCCGCGCCATCCTGTGGGTCATCTTCACCGCCGCGGGCATTTTCTGGGCCATGCGCTACGCGCGCCGCGTCAAGCTCGATCCCAAGTCCTCCATCACCTATGAGGACGATACGCAGAAGCGCATCGAGTTCTCTGTCACCGATGCCTCTATCGAAGAGGAGTTCA
>CAUBWQ010000104.1 GCA_958439775.1 uncultured Collinsella sp.
AGATGGATGTTAAAAAGTTCAACATCACCGATGACGAGCAGTTTGCCCTCGACCTGCTGCACGAGAAGAAGATTCTGATCACGCGCGGCGGCGGCTTTAACTGGGCCGAGCCCGATCACTTCCGCATCGTGTACCTGCCGCGCATGGAAGTACTCAAAGAGTCCCTCGAAGACCTCGCCGACTTCTTTGACCATTACCGCCAATCGTAGGGGATTAGGTGCCTGCCGCCGCAAGAATCGAGGCGTCGCAGGATAGACATACGACAGCGAGCGAGCCGCATTTGCGCCAAGGTGACGTGAAATGAGAGGGCGCTGACCTTCTGGTCGCGCCCTCGAAATTGAACGTCAGATTGGCGTGAATGCGGCACGCGCAGCGTCAAGCAGTTCCGGCGTTTGGCAAAACGCCGGAACATCCGCTACTCTACCGTGACGCTCTTGGCGAGGTTTCGGGGCTGGTCGACGTCGCAGCCGCGCAGAATGGCGACCTCGCGGGCGAGCAGCTGCAGCGGGACGCTCGCCGTGATGGGACTGAACACGTCGCGGACTGCCGGCACGCGGATGATGCAGTCGGCGATCTTGTTGATCTCCTCGTCGCCCTCGGTGGCAACGACGATGACCTTGGCGCCGCGCGCCTTGCACTCCATGAGGTTCGACACGGTCTTGTCGTAGGTGGCGCTCTTGGTGGCCACAGCGATGACGGGGAAGCCCGGGTCGATCAGGGCAATGGGGCCGTGCTTCATCTCGCCGGCGGCGTAGGCCTCGGCATGCAGGTAGCTGACCTCTTTGAGCTTGAGCGCGCCCTCGTAAGAGATAGCGGCACCCATGCCACGGCCCACGAACAGCGCCGACTGCGCGTCCTTGCACAGCAGGGCGGCCTCATGAACGGCCTCGGTTTGGGTATCCAAAATCCACTGGATCTGCTCGGCCGTATCGGAAAGCTCGCGGAACAGCATGCGCGCCTGCTTGGTGGTCAGACGGTACTTGACCTGCGCCAACAGCAAAGCCAGCAGCGTCAGGCTCACAACCTGGCCGATAAAACTCTTGGTCGAGGCGACCGCGATCTCCTTGTTGGCCTTGGTGTAGATTACGCCGTCGCTCTCACGCGCCACGGGGCTGCCCACCACGTTGGTGATGCCGAGACCTTGGCACCCTTGATGCGCGCGTCGCGAATGGCGGCAAGGGTATCGGCCGTCTCGCCCGACTGGGACACGGCAACGACAAGCGTCGTCGGCGTAATGATGGGATTGCGATAGCGGAACTCGCTGGCCGCCTCAACCTCGGTGGGGATGCGAGCCCAGCCCTCAATGAGATTCTTGGCAATGAGGCCAGCGTGATAGCTGGTGCCGCAAGCGATCACGTAGACGCGGTCGATGTCGTTGAGTTCCTCGAGCGAAAGGCCCAGCTCGTCGATGTCGAGCTCGCCGGCCGGCGTCATACGACCAACCAGCGTGTCGCGCACGACGCGCGGCTGCTCGTGGATTTCCTTGAGCATAAAGTCGGGATAACCGCCCTTTTCGGCCATGTCCAGGTCCCAGTCGATGTGGGTGACCTTGGGCTCGATAACGTTGCCGGCCTCGTCGGTGTACTCGACGCCTGCGGGCGTGAGCTTGGCAAACTGACCGTCCTCGAGCACCACGACATCGCGGGTGGCGTCGATGAGCGCGATGACATCGGAGGCGACATAGGCGCCGGTCTCGCCCGCGCCGACCACGATCGGGGAATCCTTGCGGGCCACGGCGATCACGCCGGGCTCGTCAGCGCACACGGCGGCCAGACCATAGGCACCGACCACGTGGGTGCAAGCCTCGCGCACGGAGGCCATCAGGTCGTGCGTCTCGGCATAAGCCTCTTCGATCAGATGCGCGAAGACCTCGGTGTCGGTCTCGCTCTTAAAGTGGTGGCCGCGGCCCTCCAGCTCTTCGCGCAGCTCGGCGAAGTTCTCGATGATGCCGTTGTGGACGATGGCGATACGACCGTCGCAGCTGGTGTGGGGGTGAGCGTTAACGACGGAGGGCTTGCCGTGGGTGGCCCAACGGGTGTGGCCGATACCGCAGGTAGCGTCGCTGTCAATGTTGGAAAGCTCGCTCTCCAGGCCCGCAACCTTGCCCACGCGGCGAATGACGTCGAGGTGAGCCGCGGCGCCCTCGCCCACCTCGAGCGCGACGCCCGAGGAGTCATAGCCGCGATACTCCATACGCTTGAGGCCCGTAACCAGGATGTTCTTTGCAATATCAGAGCCGGTGTAGCCGACAATTCCGCACATAGGATAAATCCCTTCGTCCGCTTGACTGCAAGACGTCCACGCACAGGGGGCGCTGAGACGTACAACGTTCGAGTATTGTACTCACGCAAGCGCAAGCTGATATACCAGAAGTGGTAACTTAGATACCACCCGATGTACACACGTCCAGCCGGTCCAAACCACCACAATGGGGACAGGCACCTTCGTGGTGGTCGCGCTGGCAACGGCGTTTCCCCAGATAAACCTGCCAAAATAAACCTGTCCCTTTTTGGTAGGTTTGGGATGCTACAATCTGGCTTGTACTTGAAACGCATCAAAGGGGCCGCTATGGCAAAGGTAAAAATCAGCGACGTCGCGCGCGAGGCCGGGGTTTCGTTGGGCACGGTTTCCAACGCGCTCAACCACCCCGAAAAGCTGCGCCCCGAGACCCTCAAGCTCATCAACGAGACCATCAATCGCCTTGGCTACCTGCCCAACCAAAGCGCCCGTCAGCTCGCGGGCGGCGCCACCAAGGCCTTTGGCCTGGTGCTCCCCCGTCTCGATCACGGCTTTTCGCTCCAAATCGCCAGCGGCGCCCACAACGAGGCCCGCAAGCACGGCTACGACTTGCTCATCGCCAACGCCGATAACGACGATATTCTCGAGGACCATTACCTGCGCTACTTTATGGGCACCCAGATGTCCGGCGTCATGGTTCAGCCCATGGCATCCCCCGACTGGCACCCCGCCATGGCCAAGATGCCCGTGCCGATCGTCCACCTGGACATCCATTGCTCCGAGCCCGGCTACTATGTAGCGGCCGACAACGAGGCCCAGGGTCGCATCATTGCCGAACTCGCCATCGCCCGCGGCGCACACCATATTGTCGTCGTCGGCCGAGCAGCATTTATGCAACTCACCCTGCGCGTCCTTGGCATTCATAAGGCGCTCGCTCTGCACCCCGATATCAAGATCGAAGTCATCGACGCTGGCGAATGGAATACCGCTGCCGACGGCTACGGCATCGGCGCCCAAATCGCCGCGCGCCCCGCCGACGAACGCCCCGATTTTGTCGTCGGTCTGACCGACGTGCTGGCCTCGGGCGTCATCTCGGCGCTGGTCGACAAAGGCATCGCCGTCCCCGGGCAAGTACGCGTAGCAGGTTGCGATGGCAACCCACTCGCTTGGAGCGGATCGGTCCCGCTCACTACGGTAGCGCCCCCGGGCTACGAGATTGGCCGCAAGGGCGTTCAATTGCTCATGGAGCAAATCGAGAACAAGGCCCCGGCGAAGACCAAGCACGTCCACATCGGCTCTGCCGCGCGCACCGTCACCGCAGTCACCGCCGCCGAGGATATCAACCGCCAAGAACTCGTACGGCCGTTCCTGCTGGAACGCGCCAGCACCCAGGCAAGCAGCCAGACCGACGCCACGGCCATCAACCTCGGTGCGTATCTATAGCACGCCCGCAAGTATGCTATGTCGCCGAATAAGCAAAAGGGGACCCGACCATTGCCGGGCCCCCTTTTGCTTAAGCGCAAACGTGGGCAATTGCTCGTTTCAACACCGCAATTGTCTAGCGCACGGCCTCGACTGCCGCCGCCAGGTCGAACAACGTATCGAGCACGGCCTCGCAGCCATCCACCACGTCCTGCGGCAGCGGCACGATATCAGGAACGGCAAAGACGTGGCATCCGGCCGTAATGCCCGAGACGCAGCCGTTGCGCGAATCCTCGACCACGGCACATTCCTCGGGAGTAAAGCCCGCGCGCTCGCAGGCGAGCAGATACATCTCGGGATCGGGCTTGCCGTGCACAACGTCCTCGCCGCAGGTCACGGTCTCAAACTTGTTAAAGAGACCGAATGCTTTAAGGTTGCGCTCGGCCGTAACATGGCGCGATGACGTTGCAAGGCCTACGTGATAGCCCGCAGCCAACAGCTCGTCTATGCACTCGGCAGCACCGGCCTTAAGCTCCAGCTCGGTCTTGACCATCTCGTCGCGAATCTCCTTGTGGCGGACATAGATCGCCTCGGCGGTTTCGCGACTACCGTAATGTTCATCAAGGATGTCCATAACATCGGGTAGCGTCCGACCGATAAACTGATGGATCAGCGCATCATCAATCGCGAGCCCCAGCTCAGCGGCGCCTGCCTTCCAGGCCTTAATCCCCAAACGCTCGGTATCGACCAGCGTTCCATCCATGTCAAAAATAACAGCCTTGATCATATCGGTCCCCCATCGACTCTCGCTGTCGCGTTGCTGCAACTCTACCGCATTTGGCAACTTGTATATAACGTATATACCATATTGCACTTTCGTTACACAGATAGAAGTCTTATGGCAAGTAACGCATTAGGATTATAGTTTTCGATCGAGTACTCAACGATAAGGAACGTTTCATGATTTTAGACACCACGGCACCCGCAGAGGAGCTTCAAGACAAGCTATCGGCGCTCGAGCAGCTGCTTTTGGCATACGGGCGCGTGGCTATCGGGTTTTCCGGCGGCGTTGACAGCAGCTTTTTGGCCGCCGTATGCGCCCGCGTCATGCCTACCAATACTCTTCTCGTCCATCTCACCACGCCGCTCATCGGCACGCCCGAGCAGGCTTCGTTTTGGCAGTCCGTT
>CAUBWQ010000105.1 GCA_958439775.1 uncultured Collinsella sp.
GCTCGGGGTTGGAATGCTCGACGAACTCCTTCTGCTGCAGGTAGTAGTTCAGATACGTGTTGGGCAGGTACTCCGGGAAGTTTTCCATGATCTCGTACTCGCCCTTCCAGACGTAGTACCAGCTGCCCTTGGTGTGGCGATTCTGCTCGGGATGCTCGTCGGTGGCCTCCTCGGGCTTCTTTGCCATGAGCGAGCCCATGCCCTTGAGGTAGGAGTCGGGCAGCAGGATCTGGTGCTCCTTGATGTACTCGCGCAGCTGCGGGAGCACCTCCTCGCCCTTGTGGCGGATCGAGGTGAACCAACCAAAGTGGTTGAGGCCAAAGTAATCGTACTCGACATCCTTCTTGTCGATATCGAGCGCGGCGCAAACCACGTCGATGATCGCGATCGGCATGTCGCAGATGTTGATGATGCGAGCGTTGGGACGCAGCACACGGCAGCCCTCGGAGACGATGGCAGCAGGGTTGGAGTAGTTGAGAATCCAGTAATCCTTCTTGGCGTACTTCTCAACGTCATCGATCAGCTCGACCATGGGGAAGATGGTGCGCATGCCGTAGGCAAGGCCGCCGCAACCGCAAGTCTCCTGGCCCACGCAGCCGTGACGCAGCGGAATCTTCTCGTCCTGCTCGCGCATGGCGTAGCCGCCCACGCGCATCTGGGCAAACACGAAGCTCGCGTCGGTAAAAGCCGTCTTTTTGTCGGTGGTCACCGTGAGCTTGATGTCCAGGCCGAGGTCCTCGTGCAAAATCCAGTCCACGAGCACGCCGACCTTGCGCTGGCGCTCCTCGTTGATGTCGTACAGACGAATCTCGTCAACGTCGAGCTCGTCCTTGCGCAGGGCGATGGACTTGACGATGCCGGGGGTAAAGGTGGATCCGCCACCACACAGAGTAATGATCATTGTTTACTGCTCCTTCTCAATTGCGTTTTCGACCTTGTCGCGCATCTCGGCGACCTTCATGCCAAAGATGATCTGGATATTATTGCCGTTGCGGTTGATGCCGCTGTTGGGCACGTGGTTGATGAGGTCCTCATTGATGAGGTCCGGGTTCTTAACGTTCACGCGGAGACGCGTAAAGCAGTTCTCGAGCTCCTCGATGTTGTCCTTGCCGCCAAGACCTGCGACCAGGTCGGCAATACCTGCATCGACGCCCTCTGCGGGAGCCGCGGCAACGGCGCCCTGCTTCACTGCGACAGACGCGGCGGCCTCGCCCTCGGCAACGGACTCGGCGAGCTCGGACTCCTCCTCGCGGCCAGGCGTGTGGAGGTTGAGCTTCTTGATAAGGAAGGTGAAGAGGAAGAAGTACAGCGCGGCGTTGACGACTCCAAGCACCAGCATAACCGGCCAGTTGGTCTTATCGACGCCCAGGACCAGGTTGGAGACCACGATGTTGATGATGCCGCCTGCAGTCGAAGCGGGCACGGAGAGGACCTTGAGCAGGACCAGGAAGATGCCGGAAAGAACCGAGTGAACGACAAAGAGCACGGGAGCGGCAAAGACAAAGAGGAAGTCCATGGGCTCGGTCACGCAGGAGAGCACGGCGGTGATGATCAGCGGGATGATAACGGCCTTGGTCTTATCCTTGTTCCCCTTGTAGGCGGTGACGATAAAGGCGAGGCCGATGCCGATGTAGGGCCACAGATTGTTGAAGGTGTAGCTGTTGAAGTAGGTGCTATCGGAGAAGGGCTGACCCGTCATTGCCATCTCGGCAACACGGATGGGATAGGCGCCGGCGATAACCTGACCACCCAGCGTAAGGGTGCCACCCACATCGGAGAACTGGAACGGGGTGTAGATGAGGTGGTGCAGACCGGTGGGAACGAGCAGCTTGTTGAGCATGCCGTAGATAAACAGGCCGATGTTGCCCGACTCCTTAATGATGCCGGCAACGGAGGAGATGGCACCCTGAACCGGAGGCCAAACGATGCAGAAGCCAGCGCCCATGATCCAGGAAATGATGATCATGATCAGGAACGGGAAGCGAACGCCCGAGAACATCGAAAGGGCAATGGGGAACTGCTTGTTCGAGTACTTGTTGAACACGGCGCCGGTGATGCAACCGAGAATGATGCCGCCGAACACGCCGGTATCGAGCACCTGGATGCCCATAACGGTGGCCTGGCCGGTTCCGGTAAGGCCGAGCATGCCGCTCGCATCGGCAAGAGAGCCGGTGGCGTTGAGCACGATGTTGTTAGCCTGCAGGAACAGGAAGAACGACATCAGGGCGATCAGCGAAGCATGGCCCTTGTTCTTCTTTGCCATGGCGCCGGCGATGCCCACGCAGAACAGAATCGAGAGGTTGTTGATGATAAACATCAGCGACTGGTAGACAACGGCGCCCACAAGCTGGAACGGACCGGAGCCCAGTACGGGGACCAAAGCGCAAATGGTCTTGTTGGTCAGAATGATGCCCACAATGAGCAGGATGCCGGCAACCGAGAGATACATCATCGGCTGGACGATCGACTTCGCGAACACCTCCAACGGCGCTTTGAAATTGAACTTCTTTTTTGCGGTCATAGCGGTACTCCCCTTCCTTTTCCGCAAATTAAGACAGATGTGCCCTGGACAAGACCGTGAGCCTTGCCTTATATCAATCGATGTGTGGGCACGTTATGCCTAGAGACCAGGTTCTCCAAGCAGGTTAACAATGTGATATGCGAGATAGCTCTTCTCGGCATCGGTAACGACAACGTTATAGGTAGACGACAAGTGGGCGGCTATGGCGTCCGCGCACGAGAATGCGCACGGATACGCCGTTTCATCGATTCGGAACAGCGCGTCGCCATTGATTTGCCCGGCCGTGGGGTCAAGCGCCCGCTGTGCGAAAAACTGCAGGTGGCGGACGAAACGCTCATAGGGCAACGAGGTGTCATCGAGGGTCGTAGCATAGCGCTCGGAAACAATCGCGAGCACGTCGCGAACAAGCTGGACCGAAACAATCAAACGGTCGGAGCGTTGCGGCATGGTGGCGTTGACGATATGCAGCGTAATGAAGCCCTGCTCTTCTTCGCTCATCTGGATGCCCATATACTCCTTGATAATCTGCAGCGCACGGCCCGCAAGTGCATACTCCTTGCGATAGAACTGCTGGATCTCGAGCAGCAACGGATTCTCACAGGAGACGCCCTTGCGCTCACGCTCCAAAGCAAGGCTGATATGGTCTGCGAGAGCAATGAGAATCTTGTCGTTGATATCAACATTGAGCTCACGACGGAGCATCTGAACAATGTCCTCGGCAATCACGAGGTTGACGGTGGGGATGGACTCCAAAAGATGTGCCAAGCGGTCAATCGTACGCGAATCCTGAGAAGTTCCCTCCTGCAACGCGTAGGTCTTTTCGATCGACGCCTCGTCGATGGCATCGCCGGCATGACGGCCAAAGCAGAGGCCTCGGCCGATGACGATGAGCTCGGAGCCATCGTCCGAAGTGACCATTGCGACGTTGTTGTTAAAAACTCGCTTGATAACCACGGTACCCACCACAAGAATTTACTCGGAAAGCCAGACGACAGGCTCTTTAACAGCAACAGGGCCGGAAGCATGCTCACGAAGAGTCGAGTTCTCTGAACGCTCGCACACGATAACGAAGACCGTGGGATCGAAGCCGGCGGCGCGGACCGCGTCGAAATCGACCTCGACGAGGGGCTGGCCCGCGTCGACATGGTCACCCTGGGCAACAAGCGCATGGAAGCCCTTGCCCTCAAGCTTAACAGTGTCGATTCCGATATGCAGCATCACCTGAGCAGAGCTGTCGTCGGACATGATGCCCAGCGCGTGCTCAGTCGGAAACAGCGCCGCAACGGTGCCGGAAACAGGAGCGCACACCGTTCCCTCTTGGGGAACCACGGCAACGCCATCGCCCACAGCACGGCTGCTAAAAGCGGGATCATTGGTATTTTCTAGATGAACAAGCTCGCCGGAAACGGGAGCGAGGATTTCGAACTCGGAAGCCGCAGTCTTCTGCTCATCCGAACCGCCCATCAGGCGAGAAAAGAAACCCATGGTGGCATGTCCCTTCATAAATATAGCCCAACCAAAATCAAGCGAATGCATCCATAGAGACACACCCGTTCAAAGACTTTGGTTAGGCCCACGTCCGAGGGACTCGGTAACCTTCCGCATTTCTTTTTATGGGAGCTATTGTAGACAATTCCAAAGCCGGAACAATCATTATGACCGATGAACGGTATTTTTTCTTCGATAAACGGTATTTAGGCGACACTTAGGGGCACTCCATTTCTGCCGGCACCCAGGGACACTCCTTGCTCTGGTGCAATGGGGTCAGGTTTGTTTGCACCAACTTGGTGCAGATTAACCTGACCCCAATGCACCAATCTCGCTTGCGTTAGATGAAGATCTAACATTCCCTGCGCTCGACGCAAGCCTTGCTCAGCATCTGGGTAACGGCGGCAAGTTTGTTAGGGTCAAGTTTGCGAGCATTCTGCGAGCATACGGAGACGCAACGCATGCAGGAGATGCACGCCTCGCCATCCACCTGCCTTGGATCGTCCTTGTCGATAGCTCGAACAGGGCACAACGCAGCGCAAGCACCGCAGGAGACGCAATCCTCCGTTGCATGGGGCACCATACTGTGGCCTCCAGCTTGCTTATAAGGACGATTGCCGGGAATAGAGGGCTCGGACGCAGCCCCGTCCAGTAGCTTTTGCCGGATTCGCTGCGCAAACTCTGAAAGTTGCGCCACATCCTGCGCATCCGGTCGCCCAGCAGCAAACTGACGAGCAACGGAATGCTCGGCAATGGCAGAAACCGCTGCAACCACCCTAAATCCGGCACGCTTCGCAACGTCTTCCAGCTCAATAAGCGGATCC
>CAUBWQ010000106.1 GCA_958439775.1 uncultured Collinsella sp.
GATGCTGCGGCGACCGCCGAGTCTGCAACCGCGGCCGATGCACCCGTCCAGGATGCTACGACTTCCGAGGCTGTTTCTGCCGATGTCGAGCCCGCCGACGTCCGTCCCGGTCGCAGCCGTCGTACTGCTGCTAAGCGCACGTCCAAGGCTAAGGCTGCCAAGAAGGGTGCGTCCGAGGATTCCGCCGAGACGACCGCCGATGCATCGACTGATGCCGCCGAGCCCCAAGACGTCGAACAGTCTGCGTCCGAGAAGCCCAAGCGCGGTCGTAAGAAGTCCGTTAAGGCCAAGGCGTTCGAGCATCAGGCTGATGTCGAAGCGCAGGTCGATTCCGGCGCCGAGGCCAATGACGCCGCTGCGGCCAATGCCGACGCCGCCGCAACCGATGGCGCCGCGCCCGCTGAGGCCGATGACAACGCTCGCCCCAACCGTCGCCAGCACAAGCGCAACGACGAGCGCAAGGACGAGCGCAACAACGACCGTCGTAACCGCCAGCGCGATCGCAAACAGCGCAACAAGGAGCGCAATGCCGCCCCGACCGAGCCCACGCTTTCGCGTGAGGAGCTCGCTGCCATGAAGGTCGCCGAACTGCGCGAGAAGGCCAAGGAGTTCGAGATCGAGACGACCGGCAAGAAGAAAGCCGAGCTCGTCGAGGAGATCTACGTCACCGCCGCGAAGGCCGAGGGCTTCCGCGACATCAAGGGCATTCTGCAGATTCGCCCGGACAGCTCCGGCATCATCCACGCCCATGGCTACATGAAGTCCAACGACGACGCCTTCGTGCCCGCCTACCTCATCCGCTCCGCGCGCCTGCGCACGGGCGATGTCATCGAGGGCTCGCTGCGTCCTTCGCGCGGCGGCGACAAGCGCGCCGGCCTCGCCAAAATCACGACCGTCAACGGTCTGGACTCCGAGCAGATTCGCAACCGTCCCAAGTTCGGCGACCTCACCCCGGTCTATCCCAATGAGCCGCTGCGCATGGAGCACGGCAAGGACTCCATTACCGGTCGCGCCATCGACATCGTGTCGCCGATCGGCAAGGGTCAGCGTGGCCTGATCGTGTCCCCGCCCAAGGCCGGCAAGACCACGATCCTCAAGAAGATCTGCCAGTCTATCTCGATTAACAATCCCGAGGTGCACCTCATCTGCCTGCTCGTCGACGAGCGCCCCGAAGAGGTCACCGATATGCAGCGTTCCATCAAGGGCGAGGTTGTGGCGTCGACCTTCGATATGCCCGCCGACAACCACACTCGCGTGGCAGAGCTCGTCATCGAGCGCGCCAAACGCATCGTGGAGCTGGGCGGCGATGTTGTGGTGGTGCTCGACTCCATCACGCGTCTTGCCCGCGCCTACAACTTGGCGGCGCCCGCCTCAGGCCGCATCCTTTCGGGTGGCGTCGATTCGGCGGCACTGTATCCTCCCAAGCGCTTCCTGGGCGCAGCCCGTAATATCGAGAACGGTGGCTCGCTCACCATCCTGGCCTCTGCCCTCATCGATACCGGTTCCAAGATGGACGAGGTCATCTTTGAGGAGTTCAAGGGCACCGGCAACATGGAGCTTAAGCTCGACCGCGACCTGGCCGACCGCCGTATCTTCCCGGCTATCGACCCCGTTGCCTCCGGTACGCGTAACGAGGACCTGTTGGTCGACGAGCAGATGCGTCCGTTTGTCTTTGGTCTGCGTCGCATTCTTGCCGGCATGAACAACACCGAGCGCGCGGCCGCATCGTTTATCAAGGGTCTTAAGGGCACCAACACCAACCAGGAGTTCCTGGTGCGTTCGGCCAAAAAGCACAGCGACTACGAGCAGACGTTCTAGGTTGTCATCCACACGCAGCGATAGTCATCAATGCGATAAAGGGTCGGGGCTTTGAGCCTCGGCCCTTTTCTATATCGCCGCTCCGCGCTTTTTTGACCATAAGACTGACAAGCAGCAGGTTTCCCGTTTCAATCCGACATCGTCGCTTGCAATCGGCAGGGCGGTTTCGCATAATAGCTTTTAAGCTTCGCGACGGAAAACGCAGATGAAACGAACCAAATACCGTTGCTTTGGGGCATAGCCCCGCTTCATCTTCTCTCGCGCAGCCAACTGAATGATGCGATTTGGGTGCTGGAAGATGGGGAGAGCTCATGGCTTCTTCTGATGCAACACAACGAGCAGTCCTTGCCGGACTTTCGTGCGGGATCGGCCTTGCCGCTCCCGTGGTTATGTATGCCGCGACGCTGCCGTTTTCGTCGGTGAACGAGACGGTCGTGGCGGGTGCGGTTCCCTTCGCCGTGGGCGCGGTGGCGGGCGTGGGTATCTATGCCGCCTCGCTGGGTATCTCTGAGTATCGTGCGCAGCGTGAAGAGCGTCTGTTCCAGCCCGATGCCATGGGCGGTGCCGCCAATCTCAACCAGCATCAAAGCGAGTTCAAGACCGCCTCGATTCCAGCTCAGCAGCAGGATGCTACTCCTTTCACTGCGGCTTCTGCTTCTCAGACTCAGTCGGAGCAGTCTACCTCGGCATTCCTTTCCGGCCTGACCGGTGCGTTCCAGCGCCGTCATGCCGATGATGGTGTCCCTACCATCGCTCGAGCCGCAGATGCTATGGACGAGGACGAGGCTTGGTCCATGATCGACAGTATGCTCGACGACGATTCGCCGGTGAGCTGCGACCCTGCACACTCGCGCGACGTCTATCAAGTCGCCATCGACGAGCTCACCAACGGCGGGCAGACCGGCTCCTTCAATCGCGACGACATCGCCGCCGCGGCACGCGCCGTGTCTGGCTCCCAGGCCGCCCCTGCGGGCAGCACGGCAGCTTTCGTGGCACTCGTCGCCAACGCGGCAGCCAATAACGCCTACAGCGCTACCTCGGCGGACGCGAACCCCCCCCCCCCCCCCCCCCCCGTTGATGAAGCCATGGCCGCGGACGAGGAGGCCGTTGCCGCCCGCCGTGCCGCCGAAACCTCGCTTTGGGGCGCTCCTGCCCAGCAGCAGGCGGCTGAGGCTGCGCCGTACAACGCAAACCTCGCAAGCATGCCTATCATCTCCGGTGCTGCGGACATCGATCTCGATGACCTCGATGAGCCTGCAGCCATCACCGCATCGATTGATGCCCAAGATCGCATCGACACCGGCGACCTTCCGGATGCCTCGCTCGAGGTTGATGTCCCCATGGCCGATTACTCGGGCCACGAGGACATGTGGGCCGCCGCCACCGCGATTCTGGATGAGATTGACGAGCCTGCTCCTGTTGCAGTCCCCGCTCCCGTCGCTGCCCCTCAGCCTGCTGCCCCCGCCTATGTCGGCCGTCACAGCGCTGTGTTCCCCGAGGATACCGCCCGCATCTCGCGCGAGAGCATCGAGCGGGCCGAGGCTATTGCCGCCGGCATTATGGAAAACCGTCGTCACGAGCGCGTCAATCAGATCCTCGAGGAAGAGATCGAGCGCCTGCAGTCCTCTACCGCCAAGCGTACGGGCCGTGCTTATCTGAGCGTTATCGAGGGCGGTACCGCCAGCTTCGCGCCGCTCTGCGCGGAGGCATAACTTCTGCATGGTTAAGATCAATCGAAAATGGGCGGTTGTAACCTGCCTGATGGCGCTCTTGATCTGGGGCAATTCGCTGGTTCCCGGCTCGGGGTCGGGCTCGCTGAGCCTGACGGTCATGGAAGCTATCCGCGGTTTCCTGCACGGCGTGGGACTTCCATATGAATGGGTGACCAACTTTGTTGTTCGCAAGTGCGCGCATTTTACCGAGTATATGGTGCTCGGCATCTTGGCAACGCACGCCTTTGATTTTGAGGGCCGGCGCACCTTTGACGTGCTGCTGCCCACGGCGGTGTTCCTGCTGCTGATTCCCTCGATCGACGAGACGATTCAGCTCTTTGTGCCGGGACGCGCCGGCATGATCACTGATGTGATGATCGACTGCTGTGGAGCAGCAACGGGCGTTGTGCTCCGATATCTACTACGATCGCTCATATGTGCCAAAAAGGCCACCTAGGACGAATGTTTGGTCCTAGGCGGCCTTTTTTATTAGAGGGCTTATATAGGGCGTGGTGGCGTCGTTCCGTAGGTTGGATTTGCCGGGCGCGCCACGCCCTGTGGGTGCGTCTGTTACTGAAGCGCCTGCGCGCCCAGGGCCAGGCAGCCCATGATGCCCTGCTTGCCCTCAAGGCTGTTGTTGACAATATAGGTGTCGATATCGTTGACATCGGGCGTGACGATGTAGCTGTTGAGCATCTCGGCGCACTTCTTGCGCGCGAGCGGCACGATGGGGGTGTGGTCGGCCACGCCGCCACCGATGATGATCTTTTGCGGCGCGTAGCACAGCGTGTAGGTCATGAGCGCCTGTGCCAGATAGCCTGCGAGCAGGTCCATGGCCTCCGGGTCATCGGCCATGTCTCCGGCGCTCTTGCCATCCCAGCGCTTTTTAACGCCGGGGCCGGCGATGAGACCCTCGAGGCAATTGTCGTGGAAGGGGCAGGCGCTGTGCTCGCCGATGGTGTCGCGCGGGTCGCGCGTGACCAGGATGTGGCCGGCCTCGGGATGCATCATGCCGTGCACGAGCTTACCGCCCGAGAGCACGCCGGCGCCCACACCGGTGCCGATGGTCAGGTAGACCACGTCCGTGAGGCCCTGGGCGCAACCAAAGGTGACCTCGCCCAGGCAGGCGACGTTGACGTCGGTGTCGTAGCCGCAGGGGATATTGAGCTCGTTTTGGATGGTGCCCAGCAGGTCGAAGTAGCGCCATGCCGTTTTGGGCGTCTCCAGGATCTTGCCGTATTGGGGCGAGGGAGCGTTGACT
>CAUBWQ010000107.1 GCA_958439775.1 uncultured Collinsella sp.
CGATACGCTGAGCCGGAATCCCGGTCTCTTTCGCAAGGCGATATTGAGAAATGCCCATGGGAACAAGAAACTCCTCTTTGAGAAGCTCACCAGGGGTCACCGGCGACAGCAAATCGGCCGAGGTCTCATCACTTGTGATAATCGACGATTTCGACATTCCAAGCCATCTCCTGTCTCCACTCAAAACAGACCCGATAGCGCTCATTACGATGCAATCATAGTATCGCCTTACGTTAATAACGTCAAACGTTTCTATAGACTTACATCTCTATTATAGCGTACATTTGTTCGTATTTTCTAGAGCAGGTATCCTTCGCCAATTAACCAAGCAGAAGCAATCGTTTGTAGACATCGAGGCCTTTGAGCAGAATTTCCTCGTCAAAGAGCATGGTATCGGTATGCAGAGCGCTCGTGGCATAGGCGGGACAGCCATCCGGATCACTCGGGTTTTCTTGACCCTCCGGCACGCCCGTGCCCAGCAAGAAGAACACGCCCGGCAGATGGCGCTGATAGAACGCGAAATCCTCGGCGATTAGCAGCGGCTCGTCCACAAGTTGCAACTCGGACAAGGCAGGCGCAATGCAGGCAAACAACTCAGGGTCGTTATCGACCGGTGGATAGCCCTCGGCAAAGTCAAGATCATACGTGCAGCCCGTTGCGGTGCACGCCTCGTCGAGCACACGGCGTACGCCTTCGCGCGCACGGTCGAACATGTCGTCCGTAAACACACGTAGGCTGCCGGCAACATGGGCCTCCCCCGCCACCGCGTTGCAAACGGTGCCAGCCTGCAGCAGGCCAAACTTGCCGATACAGGGCTCGTCGGTGCCCAGCTCGTCCATCAGCTCGCGCTCGGCAACCAAAAACTTAGCTGCCGCCAACGCGGCATCGTGCGACTCCCCAACCGGCACACCATAGGTCTTAGCAATGTGGATGCTCGTACCGTGAATATGGATATGCGTCTCGCTCGAACGCGCCAGCAGCGGACCGGAACAACTCGCCAACGTGCCGGCAGGCAGATCGGGCCACACATGGAAGCCAAAAATGCGGTCGGCCCCATAGCGCTCGAACACACCACTCTCGCATACCGTCTTGGCACCACCGGTCGTTTCCTCGGCCGGCTGGAACACAAAGAGAACGTTGCGCCTAATGGCGCCTGGCTGATCGCGAATCGTACGGTCGACATACGTCGCGGCGGCAAGCGCCATGGCCATGTGTCCGTCATGTCCGCAAGCGTGCATCTTGCCGGGATGGGTCGAGGCAAAGGCCGCTCCCGTCGCCTCCGCGATGGGCAGCGCATCCATATCGGCGCGAATCGCCGTGGCATGCGCGGCATCAACGCCGGCGTCGAAGAAAGCACAGACGCAGCTGGGGCACGGATGGGTCACTTCGCAGGTGAGCGGTGCCAGCACGCCCTCGATATAGGCAATGGTTTGCGGAAGATCGAAATCGAGCTCCGGAATGCGATGGAGATCGCGGCGATAGCGACGGAGTTCTTGGAGCTCGGTCATAGAGGATCCCTTCGTGAGGCACATCTGTTGCAACTTATTGTGATACAGGATTGTGGCGCACATGTTTCCAGCATATCCCTGCATTTTTTAAACGTTATATACGAATACTCTTGTTTGGTAAAGTGCAACGTGATAGGGTCTTTACCACTTGATAGAGGCGCGGGCACGAAGAACCGCGGGCGAGCCGGCAGGCTTTGACCCCGTGGGGAGGCGAAACCCGCCGAACTGGGTTTTTCGGGCACGAACAACCTGGTGGGCCTGTGGGAAACACCCACAGGACTGTCTGCAGCAATGCGGGAGCGCTATCCGGACATTGGGTCCACGCTATGCGGATTCGATGCGCAGATGGCGCCGTCTGGATAGCGAGGTTTACGGGACATGGCATTGACCCCCAACGAGGCATATGCGGCCAAGCAGCCGTTTGTGGACAAGGAGACACTCGAGCATATCGTCGAGCAGTTCCCCACGCCGTTTCATCTATACGACGAGGCGGGCATCCGCCGCAACATGCAAGAAGTGCGCGACGCCTTTGCATGGAACCCGGGCTTTAAGGAATACTTTGCCGTCAAGGCCAACCCCAACCCGGCGCTCATCTCCATTCTCAACGAATACGGCTGCGGCTGCGATTGCTCGAGCTATACCGAGCTCATGATCGCCCGCTCGCTGGGTATCACGGGACACGACATCATGTTCTCGTCCAACGACACGCCGGCTGCCGACTTTGAGCTCGCCGACAAGCTGGGCGCCATCGTCAACTTTGACGACATCAGCCACATCGAGTTCTTTGAGCGCATTGCGGGGCCCATCCCCAAGACGGTCAGCTGCCGCTTTAATCCAGGCGGCCTGTTCCAGCTCTCCAACGGCATCATGGACAACCCGGGCGACTCCAAATATGGCATGACCACCGAGCAACTCTTCGAGGCCTTCCGCATGCTCAAGGCCAAGGGCGCCGAGGACTTTGGCATCCACGCATTCCTTGCCAGCAACACCGTCACCAACGACTACTACCCCAAGCTCGCACGCATCCTCTTTGAGCTTGCCGTACGCCTGGAGCGCGAGACCGGCGCACACGTCGCCTTCATCAATCTGTCCGGCGGCGTCGGCATCCCCTATCTGCCCGAACAGCAGGCCAACGACATTCACGCCATCGGCGAGGGAGTACACGCGGCATACGACGAGATCCTGGTTCCCGCCTGCATGGGCGATGTGGCCATCTGCACCGAGATGGGCCGCTTTATGATGGGCCCCTACGGCTGCCTGGTCACCAAGGCTATCCACGAGAAGCAGATCTACAAGGACTATATCGGTGTCGATGCAAGCGCCGTCGATTTGATTCGCCCTGCCATGTATGGCGCCTACCACCACATTACGGTGATGGGTCAGCCGGGCGGCGCCGACAAGGCCACGGCGCCCGTCACGAACACCTATGACATCACGGGCAACCTATGCGAGAACAACGACAAGTTCGCTATCGATCGCAAGCTGCCGCATATCGACATGGGTGACCTGCTTGTAATCCACGATACCGGTGCGCATGGCTACTCCATGGGCTACAACTACAACGGACGGCTGCGCTCGGCCGAGGTCCTGCTGCGCCCCGATGGCGCGGCCGACCTCATCCGCCGCGCCGAGCGCCCGGGCGATTACTTTGCCACGCTCGACGTGCTGCCGTGCGGCCGAGAGCTGCTGGCCAAGTCGCGCGCCGAAAGTGCCCGCCGTCGCGCCAAAGACGAGCGCCTGGCAGTCGCAGCTCAATGGAACAAACGCATCCAGATCGCGGAGGCGAAGGAGAAGAACATGGACATCCGCAATCTCGAGGGCTCAATCGTCGCCCTTGTCACGCCGTTTAAAAAGGACGGCAGTGTCGACTTTGACGCGCTCGAGCGCCTTATCGATTTCCACTTGCAAAATGGCACCGACGCCATTCTCACCCTGGGCACCACCGGCGAGAGCGCCACGATGACCGATGACGAGGACAACTCCGTCGTCGCCGCCGTGGTCAAGCATGTTGCAGGACGCGTCCCCGTCATCGCCGGCTCGGGCTCCAACTCCACGCAGACCATGCTCACCAAGTCGCTTACTTACCAGGGCTTGGGAGCCGACGGCCTGCTGCTCATTACCCCCTACTACAACAAGTCCAACGAAGAGGGTATCTATCAGCACTTTAAGACCGTCGCCGATGCCGTTGACATCCCCTGCATCCTGTACAACATCCCCGGCCGCTGCGGCTGCGGTATCAGCGAGCGCAACGTAGAGCGCCTAGCCGCGCACCCCAACATCATGGGCATCAAGGAGGCCTCGGGCAACGTCGCCTACGCGGCCAAGATCGCCCACCTGCTGTCCGATGACTTCCGCATGTACTCGGGCGAGGATGCACTCACAGTGCCGCTCATGAGCCTGGGCGCTTCGGGCACCATCAGCGTGTGGGCCGACGTGCAGCCGCAGCCCGCGCCCGCGATATCCAGATTGCCGGCCAGCCGCTCATCAACGCCCTCTTTAGCGAGGTCAACCCCATCCCCGTTAAGGAAGCGCTCGCCCAGATGGGCATGATCGAGGCAAACTACCGTATGCCGCTGTGCCCCATGGCAGACGACACGCGAGCCGCACTTACCGATGCTCTGAAGGGAGCTGGTCTGCTTGATTAAGACCGTCATTATGGGAACGGGCCGCATGGGCTCGCTCATCCGCACCACCGCCGAAAGCATTGTCGATGCCGCCGGGCAGCCCGTTTTTGGTATCGTGGCCCAGATTGGCTTCGATTTGAGCGAGCTCGAGAACGCACCGGCTGCCGATGTGATTATCGACTTCTCGAACGTTGCGACCTTCGATGCTGTCGTCGCCTATGTCGAGCGCACGGGCGCGGCGTTAGTCTCGGGCACTACAGGCTACACACCCGAGCAGATGGACCGCCTGCGCGAGCTGGGCCAGAACGCCCGCGTCATGCACTCCGGCAATTACTCCATCGGCATCGCAGCCCTGCGTCATCTAGTGGCTCAGGCCACGCGTGAGCTGCCCGGCTTTGACTGCGAGATCGTCGAGACGCACCACAACCAAAAGGTCGACGCCCCCAGCGGCACCGCCAAACTGCTGCTCGACGCCGTAGTCGAGGCCGAGCCCGAGGCAGGCTACCACCCCGTCTACGGACGCGAGGGCATGTGCGGAGCGCGCGACCCCAAGGAGATCGGCATGCACTCGCGGCGCGGCGGCACCGTAGCCGGCGTACACGAGGTGGGGTTCTTTGGCCAGGACGAGGAAGTCACGCTGACCCACCGC
>CAUBWQ010000108.1 GCA_958439775.1 uncultured Collinsella sp.
GCAGCAGCTCCTGAGCACGTGGCAGGTCCTCGGGCGTCACACGCTCCATGCCCTCCTGGGGCAGACGAGCATGCAGGTGCTCCAGCACGTCGTGGACAAAGTTGCCCTTCTCCATGTTGCCAAAGCCCGCGTCGATGGACTGGGGCTTCACGCGATACGACACGAACCAGCACAGCGGGCACGTCGAATACGCCTCGATCTGCGAGGCGGACGTCAGACGCGGCACGAGCGGTGCGTTCTCGCCCTCGCCATCGCGGCGACGCAGGACCAGGTACGGCACAGCCGCCTCACTCAAATGCTGAGGAGCCTCGCATGCGACGCGCTTGCACTCGATGCCCTCGCCGGCCGCCGGATCAAAATCGGCGACGATACCGCCCTCGCCCACGCACGCAACCTTGGCGGCGCCAGCGGCCTCGGCATGCGCCCGCAGCTCGGTCCACACGGCAGCCGGGTAGCACTCGCGCGCCTGGCGATCGTGCGTCACGCGGGCAAGCGCAACCGGACCGCGCGCGGCCTGCATCGCGCGGCCAAAGCGCACGCGCAGCAGGGCCGCACGCCACTGCGCCCCAGCTCGGCCGTCAGCGTGGCCAGCGGGCCTTCCTCGTGTGAGAGCGGATAACTGTCCAGGTCGACGTCGGCAAACAGCACGGTATCGTAGCTGGCGGGGCGCAGGGCTGCCGCATCGGCAAGCGACGCAAAGCGCACCTGGGCGCGCGGCGCGCGGTCGACCTCGTAGGTCTCGTAATCGTACGCGGTGCTGCGCTTGTCCACCTTGGTACGAACGTCGTCGAGCACGGGCACGGTCGCGACCTGCGACACGTCGAGCGCGCGAGCATCGTTCATAAGGATGTCGATGGCATGTCGCAGCAGGGTGGTCTCCGCCTGGCGACGAGCCTGACCATCAAGGCCTCCAAGGGCGCGATCGGGCAACGCCTCGGCGACGGCGAGCATGGCCTTGAGCGCCGTCACGGGTTTGTCGCGCCACAGCGCTTGGAACACGTCCGAGACCACGCACGGCACGTTCTTAAACCAGTTCTCATCACTGGCAGCTTTGCGCGTACCCCTCACCTGGCCCTGTACGCTCTGCAGCAGGCTCTTGACGGCCGTGGTGGTCTTGCCGCGCGACAGGCGCATGTTCTTGTCGAAGGTGCGCGCGCTGGCGGCATCGGCACCCGAAAGCGGACTGTAAATCCAGTCGGTAAGCTCCGGCGCGGGCCACCACTCGGTCTTAGAGGCGGTGCCCTCATCGGCGGCCTTCATGCGCTCGATCAGATTGGCGAGCGCCGTGAACTGCCTGCCCGCGATGGATTGGGAAAACGCCGTGAACTCGGTTGTCTCGGCCGCAATATGACGCGCCGCCAAACGGGCAGCGAGTTCACCGAACAGCTGGGGCGCCCGGGCAGACACCACGAGCACGCGGTCGGGGTCCGCGGACGCCGCGGCACCGCCGTCGACCGCGGCGTCCTCACACGTTTTTACCAGCTCATCGATTGCATCCACATAGGCGTGGGCGCGGGCGTGAGGGCCGGCAACCTCTACAAAGGTAGGTTCCTCGCGCATTGCCGCCTGCTCGCGGGCAAGCAGCACAACGACCTCTCCCCCATTGTTCGCCACGGCCGACAGCAGCTCGAGCAGGCCGTGCGTAAACGACGTGACGCCGCGCACACATACCGCGCGGGCGCACGCCGGAAGGTTGTTCGCCAGGGCTTCTGCCATCATATCGGCGGCTTCGCAGGGCTCGACCATGCCTCGACGGTCCAAGCCGCCCGCATAGGCACTCAACAGCTCGAACACGCGAGCCTCGGCGTCGCTCTTGGGATCGGGCTGGCAAACGTCGCCGCAGCAGCGCTCGGCACCCGTTCCCGCTACGCCCGGCAGCACATCGCGGGCCATGCGCGCGAGCATGCGCACCGTGCCCTGACTGCGCGAAAGCGGCTGCAGGTCGGCATCGTCACGACGAGCGATCATGTCCGAGAACAGCATCTGGCGCTGCATGTTGTCGACGAAGCTGCGGCCATCGCCCATAAGCTCCCACAGCGAACGAAGCCACGACGCGGGGGTTTTGTAGTCAACGCCCAGCGAGGCGCCAGCAACCGCAGCATCGTGACGGCACAGGTCGAGCTCGGCAAACGAGGGCGCCAGCAAAACGGCACGCCCGTGGCGGGCAACCAGGTCGGCGAGCAACGCCGCCTCGGCATCGCTCAAGTCCGTACCGGTATTGGTGGTATAGATTCGAACAGGCATGGTCCTCCACTCAAACCGTTCGCAATAATCAATGCATCCATCCTACCCGCCCACGCGGACAGATTTGCCCCACGCCAACAGATTTCCTCCGTCCCCAAGGAATCAATTATCGACACACAAAAACCGCCCCCGAAGGGACGGTTCTGCGCAATTCGTTTTTGCCGCTGGCCTACTCGCCATCCTCCAGCTTGATGAGGACCTTGCGATAACCACCGTACTCGCCATTAAGCGCCTTGGACACGCGGCTCACCGTGGTGGACGAAGCGCCGGTGCGGGCCTGAACCTCAACATAGGGCTCGCCCTCGTCCAGATAGCGCGCAACCTGCAGGCGCTGCGATATATCGCAGATCTCGCGCGGCGTGCAGCTATCGGTCAAAAACGCTTGGATAGCGTTCTCGTCGTCCAAAAGACTAAATGCGTGGACCAGCTGCTTGACATCAGGCTTGTCAAACATGTTCTCGATATTCATCGATCACCGCCAAACCCGCCAAAAGGCATCGAAGTTGATACTGACATCGGGCATCGTTCGCCCGTAAATATGCAATAAAACTATGCATGGGCCATTTGCCCGTAGCAGTGTAGCACACCACCAAACTAAAGTGACAAGACTCTCTGTCAGCGGCACGTTTTTCAGGACGAACGCCGCTTAGAAACCGAATGCGCACGTAAGCTCCACGAATATTTGAGACAATGGGCGCCCAGACACCGCGGCGCGTCCGCGTAACCATCCAAGTCGCCGCCGCAAGCCGCTTCACGCGACGCCAGCAACCCCGGCGCAAGAAAGGATTCACGCCATGCGCTTTATGCTTAACTGGCTCTTCACCTCGATCGCCATCGCGATCGCCACGTTCCTCGTCCCCGGCATCCAGCCCTTCGGTTTTGCCGAGGCCTGGGTCTGCTTTGCCTTTGTGGGACTGTTCCTCAACATCGTCGATTCGTTCGTCAAACCGTTCCTCACGGTCATCTCGCTGCCGCTCACAATCATTACGCTCGGCATTTTCCAGCTCGTGCTCAACAGCTTTATGCTGGAGCTCGCCAGCTACCTGTCGGTCAACCTGTTGGGCGTCGGCATCTCCATCGCCGGCTTTGGCTCGGCCTTTATGGGCAGCATCCTAGTGTCCATCATGCGCAGCATCCTCGATAGTCTTGCCGAGGACTAAAACGGCCATTCCGACCGTGTCCGTCTCAACAGCCCAAAACGAAGGCCGCCCATCGCAAAAATGGGCGGCCTTCTTATTTGTCAATCCTCAGAGGGCAAGAAAATCTACCATTTCCACCCCGTCCCCAAATGGCAGGTGTGGGTTAGATGACGTAGTCGTAGCCTTCGCTGGGGGCGACGAGCTGGTCGAGCGTCACACCGTCGAGGTAATCGTTGATGAGCTTGTCCAGGTTCTTCCACACGTCGAGCGTGGGGCACTCATCAGATCGCGAGCAACCCTTGCAGTCGCCATCCAGACAGGCGACCGGCGCCATCGAGTCCTCAGTGAGCCGCAGGATGCTGCCGACGGTGTATTCCTCGGGCGAGCGGGTGAGACGGTAGCCGCCGCCCTTGCCGCGCAGACCGGTCAGCAGTCTGGCGCGGACGAGCAGCTTGATGATGCTTTCCAGATATTTTTCCGAGATTCCCTGCCGCTCTGCGATGAGCTTGAGGGGGATATAGCCGTCCGTTGGATGCTCCGCAAGGTCGATCATGACGCGCAGCGCATAGCGGCCCTTGGTTGAGACCAGCATACTTTCTTTTCCTCCTTTATTCAATAAACCTATTATACGACACGGAAAATAGGAAAATCAACGAAAAAAATTTTTCTATAATCTATTGACAACATAGGAATAGTAGGATATAATTCAGATAAACCTACAGGAAAGGTTGGTATAAAAATGCGATACCAGATGACCTTCCGATGTCCGCGATGTTGACCATGGCAGACACGGAACACAGTTTATCATATAAAAAATAACAACGAGATATATCGGGAGGAAATTATCATGAGCAAGATTTACACATCCGCAGACCAGCTGATCGGCCGCACTCCGCTTCTGGAGCTGGTGCATATCGAGAAGGAGGAGAAGCTCGAAGCAAAGGTTCTGGCGAAGCTCGAGTACTTCAATCCGGCCGGCAGCGTCAAGGACCGCATCGCAAAGGCAATGATCGACGACGCTGAGGCAAAGGGCCTGCTCAAGCCGGGCTCGGTCATCATCGAGCCGACCTCCGGCAACACCGGCATCGGTCTGGCGAGTGTTGCAGCCGCACGCGGCTACCGCATCATCATCGTTATGCCGGAGACCATGAGCGTGGAGCGCCGCCAGCTGATGAAGGCTTACGGTGCAGAGCTTGTGCTGACCGAGGGCGCAAAGGGCATGAAGGGCGCGATCGCGAAGGCGGACGAGCTTGCGAAGGAGCTGCCGAACAGCTTTATCCCGGGTCAGTTCGTAAACCCGGCAAACCCGGCTGTGCACAAGGCGACCACCGGCCCGGAGATCTGGGAGGATACCGACGGCAATGTTGACATCTTTGTTGCGGGCGTAGGCAC
>CAUBWQ010000109.1 GCA_958439775.1 uncultured Collinsella sp.
GGCCTGCCGCTTGACGAGTATCATCGTGACGTTTTACTCGCAAGCCTTACCAGTCGCGGCGCCGAGGTTCATGTGGTGTCGACCATGCCGCATGAGCTGCTCGATACCCTGGAGCACATCCTTGGCATTGTGCCTGCCGACTCTAACACTTCCACTGACCCTACCCATTAAAGGAGTGCAGATGAAACCTATCGTCGCCGTCGTCGGACGCCCCAACGTGGGCAAGTCCACGCTCGTTAACCGCCTGGCCCAGACCTCGGACGCCATCGTCCACGAGTCTCGCGGCGTTACGCGCGACCGCTCGTATCACACGGCCGATTGGAACGGCCGCGAGTTCACCATCGTCGACACGGGCGGCATCGAGCCGCTCAAGAGCGATGACGTCTTTGCCACGTCCATCCGCGACCAGGCGCTCGCCGCCGCTGAGGAAGCCGCCGTCATCCTGTTTGTGGTCGACGGCCGCACCGGCGTCACCGAGGAGGACGAGTCGGTCGCCCGCATGCTCAAGCGCTGCGACAAGCCGGTCTTTCTGCTGGTGAACAAGCTCGACAACCCCGATCGCGAGAACGACAGCATCTGGGAGTTCTATTCGCTCGGCATCGGTGAGCCCACGCCGCTCTCGGCCCTGCACGGTCATGGCACGGGCGACCTGCTCGACGATATCGTGGCCCTGCTTCCGGAGGAAGAGGACGAGGTCGCCGATGAGTTCCCCGACGCGCTGAACGTTGCCATCATCGGCCGCCCCAATGCCGGTAAGTCGTCGTTGTTCAACCGCATCTTGGGCGCCGACCGCTCCATCGTCTCGAACATCGCCGGCACGACGCGCGACGCCATCGACACCGTCGTGGAGCGCAACGGCAAGCACTACCGCATGGTCGACACTGCGGGCATTCGCAAGAAGAGCACCGTGTACGAGAACATCGAGTACTACTCCATGGTCCGCGGTCTGCGCGCCATCGATCGCGCCGACGTGGCGCTGCTCGTCGTCGACGCCTCCGTGGGCGTTACCGAGCAGGACCAGAAGGTCATGGGTCTTGCCATCGAGCGCGGCTGCGCCATCGTTGTGCTGCTCAACAAGTGGGATCTGCTCGACGACGACCGTAAGCGCGAGGCCTGCATGGAGACCATCGACCGCCGTCTGGGCGTCATGGCTCCCTGGGCCCAGTACCTGCGCATCTCTGCCCTGACCGGCCGCAGCGTCGAGAAGATCTGGGGGATGGTCGACGCCGCCGAGAAGACGCGCTCGCAAAAGATCAGCACCTCGCGCCTCAACACGTTCCTCACCGACCTGCGCGAGTTCGGTCATACCGTGGTGGACGGCAAGCGCCGCCTGCGCATGCACTACGTGACCCAGACGGGCGTCAACCCGCCGACGTTCACGTTCTTCGTCAACCACAGCGATCTGGTCAACGACACCTATCAGCGCTACATTGAGAACCGCATGCGCTCGACCTTCGACTTTGCCGGCACACCCATTCGACTCTTCTTTAGGAAGAAGGAGCAAAAGGATGCATAATCCGATTCTGCTGACCGCCACCTGCGCCGTGGTCTCGTTCTTTATCGGGGCGATTCCGTTTGGCCTGATCCTGGGCCGCGTGTTCAACCACACCGACATTCGCAAGGCGGGCTCCGGCAACATCGGCACCACCAACGCACTGCGCGTAGCCGGCCCCAAGGTGGCCGCGCTCACGCTGCTGCTCGACTGCCTTAAGGGCGCCATCTGCGTCCTTATCGCCCGTCCACTCATTGCCGACTTGGGCTATGGTTTTCCGCCGAGTATTATGGCCCCCGGCGCCGCCGGCGACTGGATGCTCGGCGTCATTTGCCTGGCAGCGGTGTGGGGCCATATCTTCTCGCCCTACCTCAACTTCCATGGAGGCAAGGGTATCGCCGTGGGTCTGGGCGTTATCCTCGCCTGGTACTGGCCCATTGGTCTGTCGCTGCTGGGCATGTTTATCGTGGCCGTCGCCATCACCAAGTTCGTGTCGGTGGGCTCGCTTGCCGCGGCCATCGGTCTTCCCATTGCCGCTTGTGCGGTCTTTCCGTACAGCAGCCTAGGACTTAAGTTTTGCATGGCGATGATCGGCATTACCGTGGTGTGGGCCCATCGTGCGAACATCAAAAAGCTCATGACCGGTAAGGAGTCCAAGCTCTCGTTTACCAAGCGCGTCACCGAGCCCGACGATAAGTAGGAGAGAGTCATGAATGTTGCGCTGATTGGCTCTGGCTCCTGGGGAACCGCCGTCGCCGGCCTTGCCGCCGCGCGAGCTGAGCGCGTGACCATGTGGGCCCATAGCGAGCAGACGGCCGCCGGCATCAATGGCGAGCACCGCAACCCCCGCTCCCTTGCGGGCTACGAGCTGCCCGGCAACGTCGTCGCCACGACCGAGCTCGTGCAGGCGCTCGACGGCGCCGAGGCCATCATCTTTGCCGTGCCCTCCACGCACTTGCGCGACGTGTGCCATCGGGCAGCGCCCTTTATCGCCGCCGATACCCCGGTGCTCTGCCTCACCAAGGGCATTGAGCCCGAGTCCGGCCTGCTCATGAGCGAGGTCATCGCCAGCGAGATCGGCAACGAGGCGCGCGTGGCGGCGCTCTCGGGTCCCAACCATGCCGAGGAGATCTGCCGCGGTGGTCTTTCTGCCGCCGTCATCGCCAGCAAAGATCCGCAGATAGGGGAGACCTTTAAGGACCTGCTCCTATCCACGGCCTTCCGTATTTATCTGTCGCAAGACATGACCGGTGTCGAGGTCTGCGGCGCCATGAAAAATGTCATCGCCATCGTATGCGGCATCTCCGCCGGTACCGGTGCGGGCGACAACACGCTTGCCCTCATCATGACGCGCGGCCTGGCAGAGATCAGCCGTCTGGTGCACGCCCGCGGCGGTCAAGCTATGACCTGCATGGGACTTGCCGGCATGGGCGACCTCATTGCCACCTGCACCTCGGAGCACTCGCGCAACCGCACCTTTGGCTACGAGTTTGCCCACGGCGTGTCGCTCGACGAGTATCAGACGCGCACGCATATGGTGGTCGAGGGCGCCGTCGCGGCCCGCAGCGTCAGCGAGCTTGCCCGTTCGCTGGGCGTAGACATTCCGCTCACCTTTGCCGTGGAGCAAACGCTCTACAACGGTGTTACTTTGGATAGGGCGCTCGAGATTCTTACCGATCGCGTCCCTTCTCAAGAGTTCTACGGACTCACCGACTAGCGCAGAAAGGCTACTACCATGGGTTCCATCAAAATCGCTCCGTCCGTCCTTTCGGCCGACATGGCCAACCTCAAGGGCGAGCTCGACAAGATCGCCGGTGCCGACTACGTACACTTTGACGTTATGGACGGTCACTTTACCGGCAACCTCACCTTTGGCGTTGACATCCTTAAGGCCGTCAAGCGCTCCACCGACGTGCCGGTCGATGCGCACCTGATGGTGTCGAACCCCGACGAGACGGTCGAGTGGTATCCCGACGCCGGTGCCGACATGATCACCGTGCACTACGAGGCTTCCACGCACCTGCACCGCACGCTCACGCATCTGCAGCAGCGCGGCGTCAAGGCCGGCGTGGTGCTCAATCCCGCCACCCCCGTGTGCGTGCTCGAGAGCATCATCGACGTTGTCGACATGGTGCTGCTGATGAGCGTGAACCCTGGCTTTGGCGGCCAGAGCTTTATCCCGGGCACTATCGCCAAACTGCACGAGCTCAAGGCCATGTGCGAGCGACATGGCGTGTCGCCCATGATCGAGGTCGACGGCGGCATCTCTTCCAAAAACATCGCCGAGGTCGTCAAGGCCGGCGCAAATGTCCTGGTGGCCGGTTCCGCCGTATTTAAGTCCGAAGATCCCGCCGCCGAGGTTGCGCTGCTGCAGAAGCTGGGCAACGAGGCTGCACAGGAGGCATAAACCCTTATGACCGCAGGTCAAAACCGCATACCCGTGAATCTTGACTATGCCGCCTCGACGCCCATGCGCGCCGAGGCGCTCCTTGCGCAGCGCGAGTACGACGACAGCGAGCTTGCCGGCGTCAACCCCAACTCGCTGCACTCGCTCGGCCGCAAGGCCGCTGCGCGCCTAGAAATGGCGCGTCGCGAGATTGCCCGCAGCTTTGGCGCGCGCGTCCGTCCGTCCGAGATCATCCTTACCAACGGTGGCACCGAGGCCAACCAGCTGGCGCTGCTCGGTCTTGCCGAGGGCGCTCGCCAGCGCGACCGCAAACGCGATCGCGTAATCGTTTCGGCCATCGAGCACGATTCGATTCTGGACAACCTGCTGCAGCCCTGCCGCGCTGGCTACATAGAGCCCGCCACGCTTGTCGAGCTGCTAGGCGACGACGTGGCGCTCGTGAGCATTATGGTCGCCAACAACGAGACCGGCGTGGTGCAGCCCATCCGCGAGCTTGCCTCGGCCGCTCATACCGTGGGCGCAGTGTTCCACACCGATGCTATCCAGGGCTATCTGCACATTCCACTCGATGTCACCGAGCTGGGCGTCGATGCTATGTCCGTCGCGGCCCACAAAATTGGCGGTCCTGTGGCATCCGGCGCGCTTTACGTTAAGACCCGCACGCCACTGCGCCCCCGCATCTTTGGCGGCGGACAGGAAGCCGGACGTCGCGCCGGCACGCAGGACCTGCGCACGCAGCTAGCCTTTGCCGCTGCTGCCCGCACGCTGGTGCCCCAAGTGGCTCAGGAGCGCGAAAAGCTGCAAGCCCTTTCCGACAAACTCTACGCCACGCTTACGGCCCATCCACGCATTCATGCCACCATGGGCGA
>CAUBWQ010000110.1 GCA_958439775.1 uncultured Collinsella sp.
TGCTCGGCTTATGCCTATGCCTGCTGCCAAGTGTCGACGAGCTCCTTGGCCGCGGCGTAGGGGTCATCGGCGCTGCAGACGGCACTCACCACAAAGAAGCCGTCGACGCCGGTGGCCTTGAGCTGCGGCAGGTCGGCCGTCTTGACGCCGCCGCCCACCACGATGGGCACGGGGCTTGCCGCGTGGAGTGCGGCCAGGTCCTCAAAGCTCTTGGTGATGATAGAGCCGTCGGCCGCGCGTCCGCAGTCGCGCTTGGTCTCGGTCTCGTGGAGCGGGCCGATGCCCAGGTAGTCGACCAGGCTCATGTCGGCGGTCTTGACGTACTCGAGCATCTCCTCGCAACGGGCCGAAAGGCCCACAATGGCATCGGGGCCCAGCAGCTTGCGGCAGACCTCGACGGGAATGTCGCTCTGGCCTACGTGCACGCCGTCGACGGCAATGCCCTGCTCGCGCGCGGCGAGTACACAGTCCAGACGGTCGTCGATTAACAGGGCGACCTGACCGGTCTTGCCAGCCTGTGCGATTGCCTGCGCGGCGTCGCCGGTCAGTGCAATGATCTCGCGGGCGCTTGCCACCTTGGAGCGCACCTGGATACAGGTAAAGCCGGCGTCGAGCGCCTGGGCCACCACATCGCCCACGGGGCGCCCGAGGGTGTTTTCGGGGCCGAGTACCAGATAGGCCGAGATATCAAGGTTGTCGCGGATGCTCATCGTGCTTCCTCCTGCTTCTTGATCTGTGCTTCCATGCGCTCGAGCTTGCCGGTCATGGTGTCGGTAAATCCGGGCCGAATATCGGCTTTGAGCACGACTTCGGTGCGGATTCCCTTGCTCGCCAACACAAAGGTTGCGTCGCGCACGACCTGCATGACCTCGTCCCAGTCGCCCTCGATCTCGGTGAACATCGAGGTGGTGCGGTTGGGAAGGCCGCTCTCGCGTATGACGCGCACGACCTCGGCGACCTCGGCGGACAGCTCGTCGCCGGTGCCGCACGGGGCGATGGCCACGGCGACGAGCGTGTTCATGCCGGCATTGGTTGCGGGCTCGGACATGGCCTATGCCTCCTCGAGCTCGAGTCGGTTATCGTCGATGTCTTGGGCGGTTGCGCGGTAGAGCTCGTCGATAAAGGCGACCTTAAAGCTTGCCGGGGCGTCGGCGACAGCGGCGGCACGCGTGCCGGCAACGTTGTAGACCGCGGTGCCGCAGATGGCTGCCGTAAACGGGTCGGCGGCGCAGGCATACACGGCCAGCACGCCGCCCTGCGAGCAGCCGCAACCGGTGATCTTGGACATGAGCGGGCTGCCGCCGTGGGACTTGGCCACGGTTGTGCCGTCGGTAATCAGGTCGACTTCGCCCGAGACCACAACGGCGCCGCCGGTGTAGCGGGCGAGCGCCACGGCGGCATCGCGGGCAGCGTCTACCGTGTCGGTGGTATCGACACCGCGCACGCGGCTCAGATCGGCCGCCTCGCCCTCAAGCCCCCACAGGCCGGCGAGCGCGATGATCTCGGAGGCGTTGCCGCGCACGATGGCGGGCTTGTACTGCTTGAGTTCGTTTACCAACTGGGTGCGCAGGCTACCGATGCCCAGGCCCACCGGATCGAGCACCCAGGGCTTGCCGGCGTCGTGTGCCGCCTTGGCCGCGCGGGGAATCGTCTGCTCGTAGATGGGGAAGAGCGTACCCATATTGAGATAGATGGCGCCGCCGCCGGCAACGAGTGCCTCGCCCTCGTCGGGCAGATAGACCATGGCGGCCGATCCGCCCACGGCGAGCTGTGCGTTGGCGACAAAGTCAATCGTCACCGTGTTGGTGATGGAGCCGGCCATCGGATTGGTGGCGTGAATCTCCTCCACGGCCTTGATCACATGTTGCTTAAGCTGTTCCGAATCAATCACTGCACATGCCTCCTTGGCATAGAAAAGGGGCGCTGTGCATAGACAGCGCCCCTGTAAAGGCGGCATGCTCCCTACGCCAGCATTAACTGACAGGTTCAAAGGATTGGGCCCATTGCCCTCTCAGCCTTGTGGTTTGCACCGCCGGCACTCCCGCATCGACTCTGTTGTTCCCTATACTAGCGCACCTGCCAAAAAGGGACAGGTTTATTTTGGCAGGTCGTTACAATAGGTAGGACCGATACGAATGGGGGCCTTATGATTAAACTTGTGCTGACCGATATGGACGATACACTGATTCCAGCCGGGCATGACGGCGCCAGCGACTACGCCATTGAGGGTATTCATGCCATGCAGGCGGCGGGTCTGCACTTTGGGCCGGTTTCGGGTCGTCAGCCGTCCGCGATGGGCTGGATGTTCAAAAACCGTTCCGAGTGTTTTTCGACCGGTGCGTTCTGTAACGGCCAGGTGATGTTTGTCGACGGCGAAGTAGTCGCTTCGCGCGCAATCGACAACGATGCTCTGATGCGTTTGGCTGACTATCTGGAGCAAGAGACCGACGATACATTTCTAAAAGTCTACAGCCTGGGCGATGACTTTTGGGGCAACGATGCCTATTGCGTGACGAGCAATCCCGAGCGTGTGCGTCGCGCTATGGAGTCGGGCGGCAATGCGTGGCTCAAAGGCGAAGAGGCCCCGTGTCGTCCCGTCGTCGATGGCGCGCCGGTGTTTAAGGCGAATATCTGGAGTGCCCGTTCGCGTGAGGAGCTCGCGGAGCTACGCGAGCGCGTTGCCGTTGAGGTGCCCGAACTCTCGCTTGTGTTTCCCAACAACCGAGTGCGCCTGTTCGACATCCTTCCGGATGGTTGGGACAAGGGCTGCGCTGCGCTGGAGCTGGCGCGCGCCTTGGGCCTGACGCCCGACGAGGTGGCCGTATTTGGCGATTCCGATAACGATCTGCCCATGATCGATGCCGTTCCCAACTCCGTTGCAGTCGCCAATGCCAATGAGGCCGTCACGGCTGCCGCGCGCTGGCATATCGGCGCCGCGGCAGATGATGCGGTCGCCGGGGCTCTGCATCAGATTGCCGCCTGCGCCGCGACGGGGGAGATGCCGCCGTTTATGCGTCAGGAGGGTGCAGCCGACGCGAATTTCGCGAACAGCTAAGGAGACAGCCATGAAGCTCCAGCAGCTCAGATATGTCGTCAAAGTTGCCGAATGCGGCAGCATTACCGAAGCCTCGCGCCGTCTCTTTGTGTCGCAGCCTTCGATTACCGCGTCGATTCGCGATCTCGAAAACGAGATGGGTGTGCACATCTTTGAGCGCACCAACAAGGGCGTCATTGTGTCCGAGGAAGGCGAGACCTTCTTGGGCTATGCGCGCCAGGTACTCGACCAGGCCGACCTGCTCGAGGGCAAGTACAAGGGCGCATCCGAGCAGGTGCCGCACTTTAGTGTGAGCTGCCAGCATTATTCCTTTGCCGTCAACGCGTTTGTCGACGTGATCCGCGAGTTCGATGCCGCGCGTTACGACTTCACCCTGCGCGAGGAGCAGACTCACGAGATTATCGAGGATGTCGCGCATATGAAAAGCGAACTGGGCATCCTGTACTTATCCGAGCATAACCGCGAGGTCATCGAGCGCATGCTGGTGGCCAACGAGCTCGTGTTCGAAGGACTCTTCTGCGCCACGCTGCATGTCTTCGTCTGCGCCGACCATCCGCTGGCGGACCGCTCCAGCGTGACGCTCGAGGATCTGGAAGACTACCCGTTCCTGTCCTACGAGCAGGGCAGCTACAACTCGTTTTACTATTCCGAGGAGCTGACCTCGACGTTCGAGCGTCGCAAAAATATCCGCGTGCGCGACCGTGCGACGTTGTTCAATTTGGCCATGGGCCTCAACGGCTACACGGTATGCTCGGGCGTGATCAGCCACGAGCTCAACGGCCCCGGCATTATCTCGATTCCGCTCGACGTGGACGAGTACATGGAGATTGGCATCATCACGCGCAAGAACACGACGCTTACGCGCTACGGTCGGGCCTATATCGACGCGATTCGTCAGCATATCTAGGCTGCTGTGCTCCGCACGGTTCAAGTCTCTTTATGACAGTCCAGACTGATATAGGAAACATCTATATCAAACTGTTATAAACGTATATTTTACGATGGTCATATGAGCGCTCATACTCTGTCCCAGTAAAGCAACCAATGCAAAGGGAGATATCTATGAGCACTTCGATTCAACCGAACGCGCCGTTTCGCGCCGATATCGTCGGCAGCTTTCTTCGTCCGCAGGCTGTAAAGGACGCCCGTGCCGCCTATGTCGCGGGTAAACTCGACGCTTCCGGCCTTAAGGCCGTCGAGGACGATGCCATTCGCGATTTGGTGGCCAAGCAGAAGGCCGCCGGCCTGCAGGTGATCACCGATGGCGAGTTCCGCCGCAGCTACTGGCACCTCGATTTTATGTGGGGCCTCAACGGCATTGAGCGCCGCACCTCACGCACGGGTTATATGTTCCATGATGAGGAGACGACGGCCGACACCGCCGTGGTTACTGGTCCCATTAGCGGCGAGAACCACCCGCTCGTCGAGCATTTTAAGTTCGTCAAGGCGCTTGAGGGGGAGGGCCAGGTCGCACGCCAGACCATTCCGGCGCCGATCCAGACGTTCTCTGAGGTCACGCTCGATCGCTGCGACGGCCAGCAGGAGAGCCTGCGCGCTGTCTATAAGACCGATGAGGAACTTGCCGACGCCATTGCGGCCGCTTATCGCACGGTGATCGCCGACCTGTACGCAGCAGGCTGCCGCAACATCCAATTTGATGACTGCACCTGGGGCATCTATTGCGATACCGACT
>CAUBWQ010000111.1 GCA_958439775.1 uncultured Collinsella sp.
CACGGCATGGTAGCGACGGTGACCGACCAGGTCGGCGGTTGCGGCCTCGCGGGCATAGACCCACCAGTACACCAGCGAGTCGCCGATGGAGTACGCCACATCGTGCTGCAGTTCAGAAACGCCGTCGAGCGCCTGGCCGGTACGCATCCACTTCTTGACGGACTTCATCTGAGCGTCGAAATCGGCGCGCGAGTTAAAGACATGCATGGCTTATGCCTCCTTAATGGGTGCCAGCGCCTGAGCCAAATCGGCAGACGTCAGCGGTCGCAGGGACACCTCAAAGCTGAAGCTCTCAAAACGGGTGCGATAGGAATCGAGCACCTCGGAACCCCAAGAGTTCGAGCCAAGGCCGAGCAGCTGGTCGTTGATGTTAACCGTGACCGTGTCGCCCGGAACAAGGTCGTAGACGTGCTTGGCATTATCAATAGCCTCGCAGCTATAGGGCCATGCCGAGAACGAGAACGGGTTGGAAGCGGCGTCGGCCGGACGAGTCACCAGCACGCCATCACCGTGGCTAGAGCGCAGGGCAACCCAGCGGGTACCCTCGCGGTTGGCACAGTCCTGAGGCATAACGTAGGGCGTGAACATGTCGTCGACCGTAGTGCGGTAATGACCGACCGGGTTGGCACGCAGCGAGTCCGGATAGTTCTCGCCCGGGCCGTGGCCATACCACTCGACGGCACGATCGCAACCGGGAACCTCAAAGGAGATGCCGATGCGCGGGATAATGTCCGAATAGTCGCCGTAGGGCTCGCCGGAAACCTTGAGGTCGACGCGACCGCTCGGAAGCACGGTGTAGACAAGCTCGACGCACATGCCGAACGCGCGGACGGGAGGAGCAATACGTTGGCTCACGGTAACGACGACCGCATTGCCGTCCTGCTTCCAAAAAACCTTGCGGGTGGACGTCTGCATTACATCAATGAAGTTGTCCTTCCACAGGGAGTCGTACTCCTGGGCGTGGTTGTCGACGAGCGGATGCCAAAAACCAACCTGGGGACCAGAGGCCATGACGTCACGGCCGGATGCCTTCCACTCGCTCACGGTGCCGTTTACCTTGCTGAAGGTCAGCTCGCCGTTGAGGGAGTGAATGCGAATCTCCTGCTCGGTCTCCTCGACCGTAAGCTCAGGACGAGTGGGAGCCGCAATGGCCGGCGCCGGATGGTTTGCGATGGCAAACTGGTTTGCGCCCAGTTGGAACATCGGCTCGCACCAGACGTGAGCGGCCATGGTGTAGGCGCGCACAGTCAGCAGGGTCTCGCCTACCGCGGCCTCGTGAATCACCAGCGGAAGCTGGACGGACTCACCGGGGGCAACCGCACCGGGCATGAGCGTCTTGCGGCAGACCACGTCGCCGTCCACCAGGGTCTCCGCCGACAGGCAAACATCCTCGAGGGTGGTAAACCAGCGCTTGTTGGTGACAGTCAGCTCGCCCGCCTCGGCGTCATAAGCCATGCGAACCGGGCAGATGACCTGGCCGTACTCGGTAAGGCCCGGGCTCGGCTGCTGCCAGGGGAACACCATGCCATCGATGCAGAAGTTGCTGTTGTTGGGGTAATCGCCGTTGTCGCCGCCATACATATCGTAGGCAATGCCGTCCTCGGTCACAGCAGCCAGACCGTGGTCGCACCATTCCCAGATAAACTGGCCTTGGATGCAATCCCAGCGATCGAAGACCTCCTGATACCCGGACAGGCCTCCGGGGCCCTTGCCCATGGAGTGACCGTACTCGCAATTGATGCGCGGCTTGGGGAACGGATGCTCACCAAAGTCGTTCATCTGCGACACACGGGAGTACATCGTGGAAATGACGTCGACGGTATCGGCGTTGCGGTCCTCCTCGTAGTGGACCGGACGACCATCGAGCTCGTGAGCCTTGGCGTACATCGCGCGGATGTTGCAGCCATAGCCGCTCTCGTTGCCCAGCGACCACATGATGATGCACGCGTGGTTGCGCTCCTGCATCACCAGGCGCTCAATACGGTCGACGTAGGCCGGCTCCCATGCCGGGTCGTCGGTAACCAGGGCGATGTTGCCGATATTCTCGAAGCCGTGGCTCTCCATATCGGTCTCGGCGACCAGCATGATGCCATACTCATCACACAGCTCGTAGAAGCGCGGGTCATTGGCATAGTGAGAGGTGCGCACTGCGTTGATGTTGTGCTGCTTCATGAGCTCCAGGTCGCGGCGTATGCGATCGAGGCCCACGGCGCGGCCCTTGTGATCGTCGTGATCGTGGCGGTTGACGCCATGCATTTTAAAGTAAGTGCCGTTGAGGTAGATATGATTGCCCTCGACCGTCACCTCGGCAAGACCCTGGCGATGCGGGACGTACTCGCTCACCTTGTCGTCGTCGTAGACCTCAAACGTAAGATCGTAGAGGAAGGGGTCCTCGGGATTCCAGAAGTGGGCATCGGTCACGCTGCACTCGGCATGGCTGTCGACGCACTCACCCGTAGCCACCACGTTCTCGCCATCGCTGAGCGTAAACACAACGCGGGAAGCGCCCTCGGCAACCGTATCGAGCGTGATCAGAGCGGCATCGCCCTCGCGGTGCGTGCGGAACCTAAAGTCGACCAGGTGCGCGGCGGGACGCTGCATAAGGTACACATCGCGGAAGATGCCCGAGGCCCACCACATGTCCTGATCCTCGATGTAGCTGCCATCGCTGTACTGCAGGACCTTGACCGCAAACAGGTTGTCGCCCTCGACGAGCGCGTCGGTCACGTCGAACTCGGCAGACAGGCGCGAACCCTTGGTCATGCCGATATACTGACCGTTGACGTACAGCTCGCCATAGCTCTCGATGCCGTCGAAGCGAATGATCTCGCGAGCGCCGGCAGGAACGGCGGGAAGGTTGACGATGCGCTGGTAGACGCCCGTGGGGTCGTCGGAGGGAACGAACGGCTGATCAACCGGGAACGGGAAACCCTCGTCGGTGTAGGCAAGGTTGCCATAGCCGTCCACCTGCCACAGGTGCGGAACCTCCACGTGATCCCACTCGGGCTTGTACGTGGAGAGTTCCTCGTTGGAGACGGCAGCGGGGCCCTCAAAGAGGCGGAACTGCCACGAGCCGGACAGCTGGACAAACCCGCGCGACAGCTCGCGGCTGTACGTTGCAGCGAGATCGGCGGTCTCGTAACCCATAAAGTACGCATGGGGTGCCAGGCGGTTCCTGTGGGTGAGCGCTTGGTTTTCCCAATCGTTAATGGCGTCCATGGTGATGCTCCTTCATCATCGTAGTGATTCTTGTGCAACCGGTTGTCCTTATCTTACGGGCGATGCAAAATACTGTGCAACCGGTTGTCCGCTGAACGGTCGATTTGGCCGGGTTAACGGTGCAACCGGTTGTACAATCGCAACACTTATGTCACCCTGAGTATCGAAACTCAGCACAAGACATCGTTCTTAAGCTCGTAGGCAACCTCCACGCCCGCTGATATCTCACCCACACGAGACGTATTCGATTTCGGCTTGGTTGCAAAACGACACCGGTCACCGGATATCATGAACGCTGTTCAGGCGCACTATAGTAAGCTGTATCCGCACTAGCCCGTATCAGTGACAACATCGACCGCATTTTCCAGGAGACGCCATGACACAACCAGTTCGCACCGCACCTACGCTTGCCGAGGTTGCCGCAGCTGCCGGCGTGTCGCGCTCCACGGCATCGCGCGCCCTCAACGATTCGCCCCGCATTAGCGAGGAAACCAAAAAGCGCGTCCGCGCGGCGGCCAAGGAAGTCAATTTTGTCCCCAACGCTCGTGGCCGAGCGCTCGCTGTCGGGCGCACGGAAATCATCGCCGTGCTCGTGACCGAGCCTCTGAGTGAACTCTTCAGCGACCCCACCTATAGCGAGTTTTTGAGCGGCATTACCGAGGAACTGTCGGAGTCGTCCTATCTGCCCGTTATCTTGCAGGCGTCTTCTACGCATGAGCGCAACCGCGCACGCGAGCACTTTGAGCGCCGCTCGTTCGACGCCGTGATCGACGTCTCTCCCTACAAAGGCAGCGAGCTGCTCGAGGTGCTGCGCGAGCTGGGCGTACCCACCGTGTTGTGCGGCCAGCTCGAGGGCCACCCCTATCGCGATGTGTTCTCGACGGTCTACTCTGACGACGAAGAGGGCGGACGCTTTGCGGCACTCGCCATGAAGGGGCGCGGCCGCAAAGATATCGTCGCCGTGTTGGGACCGCATGACAACCCCGCTGTTGTCGACCGCCTGCGCGGCTACCGCGCCGTCTTGGGCGAAGACCTCCCAGACGCAAACGTTATCTATACCGGCTGGAACAGCGGAGACGGCTATCAGGCCATGCACCAGATCCTCGCGCGCAAGATTGCTTTCGATGGCGTGCTCTGCGGATCGGACCGTATCGCGGCTGGCGTCATCACCGCACTCAACGAGGCAGGCCTATCCGTTCCTGCGGACGTTTCTGTCGTCGGCTTCGACGATCACGAGATTGCGACGCGCTGCGTCCCCGCGCTCACGACCGTCCGCCAGCCCCTGCGCGAAGAAGGCCACATGGCCGCCAACATTGCGCTCGACATGATCAAGGGTGCCGAGCCTACCACCTCCGTGATGCACATGCAGCTGATCCAGAGAGACTCGCTATAAGAAACTGGGGCAGGCTTTCTGCCAGACAGTTGTTGCGGAAAGCCTGCCCCGTTTTGAGCGCTCATTCTGGGGCACAGTTTCCGTTAGACAGCTCAACCGGAAACTGTGCACCATTATTTTGCCGAAT
>CAUBWQ010000112.1 GCA_958439775.1 uncultured Collinsella sp.
GCGTTCGGGCGCTTGGTGATGGGAAAGGCGCTGTCCGACATTACGGTGGGTGCCCTCGCGCGCGAGGGCAATGTCGACCGCAAGACGTGTTGCGTACTCTTGGGTACGGTTGACGGCCTGCTCGATGCCATTGCCGTCGATGTGGTGGAGATGATTGTCGACTCGGTCGAGAAAACGCTTGCTTCAATGGACGGCGACACCAACGAGCGCGCTCTTGGCGCGGCGGCGACCTTCTTTAAAACCGTTAACGAGGCACTGTGCAACAACTTGGTGCTCAATCGACAGCTGATCGAGAACATTCCGCTCGATGATTTTATGGCTCGTCTTCGTGCGCCGCTCGAACACGAGATTGCCGAGCGCGATCTGTTGCCCCAAGGTCTCAAGGACGAGATGTTCGATTACTATCTGGCGTTTTTGCTGTCGGGCATTATCGGTATCTATCGCACGTGGGCACTGTCTGACGGCTCGGTTCCTATCGAGCGTGTCTCTGAGGTCGCCAACGATCTGACTCTCAATGGTCTGTCGAGTCTGGAATCTCGCTTGGATTAGGCCTAGTTGGGCTCGTCGGCGTGGAAATTCCTGTTCACGAGGTTCTCCGGCGCCTTGTAGACCTCGCCGGCGCAGGAGCTGTAGCCTGAGGATCCTTAAAAGAAAGTTCAGTTTATCCTTCCCACTCCAAATGGGAATCCTCCGATGCGCCTTCGCACGCTTGCATGACCTCGATACCATGCGATCGTGCGAACTCGACGAGCTCTGCGTTGCGGGCGTTTATGGTGCCGAAGGCAGCGGGGCACACGATAAGGCGCGCGCAGTGGACGAGGAGCTCTTTGGCGCGGGCTATGGTTTTATCCCCGATCGGCTCGAAGGCGCGCTCGGCCACGCATTCCGTCGCCAGGTCGCGCGCGAGCTCGCAGTCGATGTCCCCTTCGTGCAGAATGCCCGCGTAGAACGCCTTGCCCTGCCGGATGAGCTGGCGAAACACAGCTGACCCCGTACCTGCGCCGGCGATGACGAACGTGTGCGCATCGCCGTGTGGGCGCCCAATTTCCACGCTGCCGAAGTGCTCGTTGAAGGTGCCATGTTGAAGGCCGTAGAGCTCGCCAATCGTCTCGCGCGTGAATATGTCCTCGGGTGCGCCGGCGCGGAAGACCCGACCGTCCTTCACGCAAATCACCTTGTCGGCGCTTTTCTGCGCGAGCTCGAGTTCGTGGATGGACATGATGACAGCCACATTCCGCGATTTCGCAAGGTGGCGAAGTATTCGCAGCAGGTCGATCTGGTAGCGGATATCGAGATACGATGTGGGCTCGTCGAGCACGAGCACACGCGGATCCTGCGCGATGGCGCGTGCGAGCATGACGCGCTGGCGTTGCCCGTCGCTTATCTGCATGAAGTCGCGCTCGGCGAGCTCTTCCACATGTGCGGTTTTCATGGCCTCGTCGACCCGACTATGGTCGTCAGGCGAAAGTGTTCCCATTCGCCCGGTGTAGGGATGCCTTCCCGCCTCTACGATATCGCGGCAGGTGAGGAGCTCGGTCCGGGGTCGATCTGTCAGCATAACGGCAAGGTTCCTTGCGAATTCCGCCGTCTTCCATCGGGAAATCTCCCGCCCGTCGAGCTCGACCGCGCCGGCAAGCGGTGCCAGATGGCGCGTGATGGTTTTCAAGATGGTCGACTTGCCCGAGCCGTTCGGCCCGATGAGCGCCACGACGTCGCCCGCGCGAACCTCCAGATCGACGCCTTCGACTACGACCTTCTTGTCGTAGCCCGCCGACAGGTCGCTTATGCGGAAAAGCGGCGCTCCGTCAGCCTGCGTTTCGACCGGGGTTTCGAGGTTCGACTCCGCTCGGAGGAGGCGTTCCGCGTGCAGTTCCGCACGAGCCGAAAGTGCCTTCTGGCGCTTTCGTGCGAGCTTAGGACTGTCTAAGCACGGAATGTCCCTTCCGAGCGTTTTGGGCCACGGCACGAATTCCCCCATCTACCTCACCCGCTTCTTCAACATGAGCGCGATAACCACCGGCGCGCCGAAGATGGCGGTGACGGCGCTGATGGAAAGCTCGACGGGAGAGAACAGCGTGCGCGCGATCAAATCGCAGCCCGCGCAGAAGATGGCGCCTCCCAAGAAGCACGCAGGAATCACGCGGATGGGCTTCGACGACTTCAGCGCCGACTTCACGAGATGCGGAACCGCGATGCCTACGAACGACACCGGACCAGCGAACGCGGTCACGCAGGCGGAGAGCATGCTCGCTAGAAGGACGAGCACCACGCGGAAACGTGCGACGTTCACGCCGACGCTTTTCGCGTAGGCTTCTCCCAGCTGGAAGGCGGAAAGGGGCTTCGATATCGCGAATACGCATGCGCTCACGGCGATCACCACGACCGCGATGACCGCGACGTCGTCCCAGCTCGAACCCGAGAAACTACCCAAAGACCAGTTGTGCAGGTTTACGATGGACTGGTCGTCGGCGAAGGCGATGAGGAAGTTCGTCGCCGCCGAGCAGATGTATCCCACCATGACGCCCGCCACGATGAGCATGGCCATGGAACTTATGCGCCGTGCGATGAGGAGCACGAAGCCGATGGTGATAAGCGAGCCCAGAAATGCTGCGGCCACCATGGCTGGCGAGGACATGGCCTGGTTCGCGCCCAGAAGTACGATCATCGTAAGCGCGACGACGAACTTTGCGCCCGAGGAGACGCCCAAGATGAACGGGTCGGCGATGGGGTTGTTGAAAAACGTCTGCAGCAGGAACCCGGAGAGGGAAAGCGCCCCGCCGAGAAGCACGGCTGAAAGCACACGCGGCAGGCGAATCTCCCAGATGACTTGGCTTTCCATGGAATTGGCCGCGCCGCCCGAAAGGATGCCGGGGATGTGGTCTGCGGGCACGAGCACGCTCCCGATGCACAGGTTGGCCCCGACGAGCACGATGAGGGCAACAGCGAGCAGCGCCGTCACGACGCGACACCGCGCGGCGCGCCCCGATTCGTCGTATGTCATGGAAAGCCGGCTTCTCATGACGCTAGCCAAGCTTCCTCAGATAATGGAAGTCGCTCGCGTCATCGCCGGTGAACGCCCCGTGCAGCTCGTCGATAATGTCGGCGGTAGAAGTCATCTGCTGGTACATGTCGGCGCTTGTGACCCAGACATTGCCATTCTTCACGGCTTTGAACTGCGACAATAGCGCGTTTTTGCCTACAAAGTCGTTCAAGGTGACAATCGATTTGTCGATGGCGCCGTTGTAGACGATGATGTCGGCATCCTTCGCCGTCGCGTAGAAGCGCTCCATTTCAAGCGTTACTGACGAACCTGACGTCGACGCCGTCTGCGCGTCATCGAGCGCGTAGCTGCCGCCTGCAAGCTCGATCATCTGCGCCACGTAGTCGCCCGCCCGCCGCGTGACGGCGGCCCCGTTCGAGTTAATGTAGAAATACGCCACGGTTTTACCTGACGACGCGAGCCCCGACGTTTGCTCGACGCGGGCCTTCTGCTCGTTGAACAGGTGCGCGGCCTCGTCTTCCTTGTCGAACAGGACGCCGAAAAGCTTAATCCACTCGACGCGCCCGAGTGCTTCGGGCTCGCTCGACGACTGTTCGGTGAGCACGACGAGCCCGAGTTTCTGCAGCTTTTCCTTCACATCGGGCGTGTGGTTGATCATGGTGTTCTCGATGGCGAGCGTGCAGCCCGAGGCCGATATTCGCTCGTAGTCGGGCGCGCTGTACTTGCCGCCGTAGGCGATCGCCCCACTTTCGAGCGCGCTTTTGAAGCCCGCGACCGAGCAATCGTCGGCCTTCGTGCCCGACATGAGGATATTGTCGTTCGCATCGAGCGCGTCGACCAGGCACATCGTCGCCGACGACACGAGGTACACCTTGTCGGCGGGGCGCCTTATGACCGCGATGTCGGAGCTCAACCCATCAGGTACCTTTGCATTTTGCGGCACCACGAGGAAGCGCTCCCCGTTCGAAATGCAGATAAGCCGCAGGCCGCCTTCGTACTCGTCGACAGTGAAGTGCTCGGCGTATTCAAGCTGAAGCGTCCCCGTCGGCTTCCAGCCGCAGCCCAAATCGGCGTTGTGGAAGTCGGCCGCGGCGTTTGAAGCCGTTCCCGCAGGGGAGCCGCCGCTTGCTTCGTCGCCCGATTTCTCCTTCATGGTGGATGAATCGAAGTGGAGCGTGTAGTCGATGGTGTGCGGCGTTGACATGGCGACGGTCTCGGCCGACACGGCGATGTCCTCGTCGAGCGTGACGGGTATCTCGAACGTGGAGTTGCCGCCGTCGTTTACGGGCGCGTAGTCCACGCCGTTGACGGTCATTTTGTCGTAGTTCGAACTCGACCAGGTGATGGTCGCGGTGTAGGTGTCGCCATCCTTCACAATTGTGGTGGGTGAGGCGATGCTTGCGCGCCCTGACCCGCCGGAGAGCGAGACGCTCACAGTGTATTCCTGAGAGCCTGCCGTGCCACCGGTCGCGTTCGGGCTCGCACTGCACCCCGCGAAGGGAAGCGCGAGCAGGGCGACGAGAACGCAGGCGATCGCGCGCACCGCGATGCTGCGACGCTTCCTGCTTTCCCCCTTGGGAAGAATCGACCGCATGGCGTTACTTCAGTGCGTCGGCGCGCAGATCGACGCCGGCGGATTCGAACACGAGCGTGCGGTCGTACCACTGCTCTTTTCTAATACTCCACGCGGCGCAGG
>CAUBWQ010000113.1 GCA_958439775.1 uncultured Collinsella sp.
CCTGCACGACCAAGGGCGTCAGTATCTCGATGAGCACTTTGACGGTATCGTGCACACCGAGGCGTTCGAGGACTGTCACGATCCGGACGTGTTCTACGCCGCCGTGGAAACGGCTGTCAAACATGGGGCAAACGTCATCTTCTCGACCTCGCACCGCCTGATGGAATACACGCTCAGGGCTGCCGTTGAGTATCCCCAGGTTCGGTTCCTCAACTGCTCTATCGGCCTTCCCCATCAAAGCGTCCGTTCGTACTTTGGCAAGATGTACGAGGCCAAGTTCCTCCTGGGCGCCCTTGCCGCCAGCATGGCGGACAACCACCGCATCGGCTACCACGCGTCGGTCTTCGCCTCGGGCGCGCTCAGCGAGATCAACGCCTTTGCGATTGGCGCCTCGCTGCTCGACCCCCGTGCGCAAATTATCCTGACTTGGGGCGATGTGCCCGCCGGAGGCCTTGCCGAGGCCATGTGCCGCGAAGGCGTGAGCGTCATGACCGGCGCCGATATGTCAAAGTCGCTGGAAGATCCCACCGCCTACGGGCTTCACCGCTTGGTCGATGGCAAGGTTGCCGGCATCGCCATGCCCGTCTGGAACTGGGGGCGCTACTACGAGCTTATCGTGAAAAGCCTTCTTCACGGCACGTGGGACGAGACCAGCGACGACAACCAAGTGCGCGCTGTCAACTACTGGTATGGCATGAGCTCCGGCGTTATCGACATCCGTTACGCTCCGGGCCTACCCTACCAAACGCGCAAACTCGTGCAGTTGCTCCGCAACGGCATTGTTGAGGGATCCATCAACCCCTTTGGCGGCGAGCTCCACAGCCAGAACGGCGTGGTACAGATCGAAGGCTTCCCTCCGCTGCCGAGCACGCAGATTGTCGAGATGAATTGGCTGGCGGACAACGTGGTAGGCACCATTCCGCAACTCGACGATGAGCCGAAAGTCCACGCCCTATGAAAATCCTTGCCATAGCCGATACCGAAGAACGATGCCTATGGGAGTGCTTTCGCAAGGAGCGTTTTGAAGGTGTCGACCTGATTTTGTCCGCTGGCGATCTGGACCCGGATTATCTTGAGTTTTTGGTCACGGTCATCAACAAACCGCTCATCTACGTGCGCGGCAATCACGATGACCGCTACGCACGTCATGCACCGGGCGGCTGTATCTGCGTCGAAGACACCGTGTACGTGTATCGAGGCGTCCGCATTGCGGGGCTTGGCGGCTCCATGCGCTACCGAGATGGCGCCAACATGTACACCGAGCGCGAGATGGCCAAGCGCGTGCGCATGCTGTCACACAAAGTGAAGATGGTCGGCGGCTGCGACATCCTGCTGACCCATGCGCCCGCCGCCGGCATGGGCGATCTGGATGATCTGCCACATCGAGGATTCGAATGCTTTAACACAGCGCTTGAGTCTTGGAGACCCGACTACATGGTGCACGGGCATGTGCACCAGAGCTACGGTCCCGATTTTCAGCGCGAGCGGCAACACGCGTGCGGGACGACGATTATCAACGCCTGCGGCTATACGCAGTTTGAGCTCGACGAAGCGCGCTACCCCATCCGTGGCTGGCAGGCAGCCTGGCTCAACTCGCAAACCATGCGCCGCGAGCTCAAACGCCACGAAGCCATCGAGCCCTCAACGGCCAGAACACCCTGGTAACCACCACAAAGAGGACACTGTCCCCTTTGTGGTGCTTTTGACGCGATAGCAAGAAACCCGGTCCTGCACGAGACAGAACCGGGTTTCTTTAGCAATGCTTGCTTTGCTCAGGCAGTAACTAGCAGTTACTCAGCCAGGAAGTCACGCTGGACAGCGGGATCGACCTTGACGCCAGGGCCCATGGTGGAAGACACGGAGATGGACTTGACGTACTTGCCCTTAGCAGAAGAGGGCTTGACGCGCAGAATCTCGGTGTACAGGGCAGCGTAGTTCTCGACGAGCTGCTGCTCAGAGAAGGACTTCTTGCCCAGGGGCACGTGGCAGATGCCGTAGCGGTCGGCGCGGTACTCAACGCGGCCAGCCTTGAGCTCGGAGACCATCTTGGCGACGTCCATGGTCACGGTGCCGAGCTTGGGGTTCGGCATGAGGCCACGGGGACCAAGGATCTTACCGATGCGGCCAACCTTGGCCATCATGTTCGGCGTAGCGATAGCGGCGTCGAAGTTGATCTCGCCCTTCTGAATCTGGGCGACGAGCTCGTCGGAACCGATGATGTCGGCGCCGGCAGCCTCAGCCTCACGGGCCTTCTCGCCCTCGGCGAAGACGGCAACACGAACGGTCTTGCCGGTGCCGTGGGGCAGGGAGATGGAACCACGGATGTTCTGGTCAGCCTTACGAGTATCGATGCCCAGACGGAAGTGAGCCTCGACGGTCTCGTCGAACTTGGCGGTGTCGAGCTCCTTGATGAGCTTGGCAGCCTGAAGGGGGGTGTAGAGCGTGGCGCGGTCGATCTTCTCGGCAGCGGCGTTATAGCTCTTACCATGCTTAGCCATGTGCATTACCTCCTGTGGTTAAACGGGCGTGAGCCCTCCCACATCGTATCGTGTGCCCTATTGCACACATTTAACGGGCGCCCCGGTCGGAGCACCCGCCGTTACCATAAGAAATCGCTACTCAGCGATGGTGACGCCCATGGAACGGGCGGTACCGGCGATGATCTTCTTGGCGGCGTCAATGTCGTTGGCATTGAGGTCCGGCATCTTGATCTCGGCGATCTTGGTGAGCTGCTCCTGGGAGAGCTGACCAACCTTGTCAGCCTGGGGCTTAGCGGAACCAGACTTGAGGTTCAGCTCCTTCTTGATAAGGTGAGCCGCCGGCGGGGTCTTGGTGATGAAGGAGAAGGACTTGTCCTCGTAGACAGAGATCTCAACGGGGATGATGTCACCCTTCTTGTCCTGCGTCTCGGCGTTAAAGGCCTGGCAGAACTGCATGATGTTCACGCCAGCAGCGCCCAGGGCGGGGCCAACGGGAGGAGCGGGGTTTGCTGCACCAGCAGGAATCTGGAGCTTAATGACGTTGGCAACCTTCTTCTCAGCCATGGTCATTCCTTTCGAATCACGAGTGTGAAGTACTTGCTATATCGTAAGCACGCACGTGTTAGAAGCACTCCTGAGATGAGCAGTCACAGAAGAAGCACGCTCGCGCGAACGGACGAAAACTTAAGCGATGACAGCGACCTGGTTAAAGTCGAGCTCGACCGGAGTCTCGCGGCCAAAGATCATCAGCGTGACCTTGAGCTTGCCAGCCTCGGTGTTAACCTCGGAGACCTTGCCATCAAAGTCGGTAAGCGGGCCATCGGTGACGCGGACGGACGTGCCGACCTGAATATCAACCGAGGTGCGCTTGGGCGAATCGCCCTTACCGGGACGACGAGTCATCTTGTTGTACTCGTCGCGGGAAAGCGGAGCGGGCTTACCGTTGCCGCCCAGGAAACCGGTGACGCCGGGCGTGTTGCGAACGCACGTCCAAGCATCGTCATCCATCTCCATGCGGACCAGGACATAACCCGGGAATATCTTGGAATCCTTGGTCTCGCGCTTGCCACCCTCTTTGATCTCGGTGACGCGCTCCATAGGAATCTCGATATCAAAGATACGGTCCTGCATGCCCATGGTCTCGATACGATGCTCGAGATCGGACTTTACGCGGTTCTCGTATCCGGAGTAAGTGTGGACGACGTACCAACGCTTAGACATGGTTTAGCCCCTCAATCCAGAGAACAGAGCAAGAGCCTCGCCAAAGCCAGCATCGAGCAGAGCGATGACGACGCCGACGACGACCAGAGAGGCGCAACCGACGACCGAGTAGTTCACGAGCTCCTTCTTATCGGGCCACGTGACACGCTTCATCTCGGACTTGACCGAAGCGAAATACTTCTTGGTGCGGGCGAAGAAACCAGGCTTCTCGTTCTTCTTGGACTTCGCAGACTTCTCGTTCTTCTTGGCAACGGCCTTCTTGGCCTCAACCTTGGAGTTGGCGGCAGCTTTGTTGGCAGGTGCCGGCTGCTGAGCCTTCTTCTTGTTCTTCTTGTTGGCCATTTGGGTTACCTCCGCGCAATGCGCTTATACATGAGTAAACCGTAAGCCCCCAAGTGGGAGCTTACGGAATAATGACTGGCACGCCAGGAAGGACTCGAACCCTCAACACTCGGTTTTGGAGACCGATGCTCTACCAATTGAACTACTGGCGTATGTGACTAGAGACTAGCGAGTCTCTTTGTGCAGCGTGTGGTGACGGCACCAGGGGCAATACTTCTTGATCTCCATACGATCAGGCATGGTCGACTTGTTCTTGGTGGTCGTATAGTTGCGGCGCTTGCACTCAGTGCACGCCAGAGTGACCAGAGTACGCATGTATCCTGAACCTTTCATTTCCGCCCCGTACGGGCACGAGTTGTTACTTTATCAGCTCCACGTAAGTGCTGTCAATGAAAACCTCGAGTCAATTGGTTCTCGGTGGATCCATTCATATTTGGAACACATCAATGAAGCCATCGAGATCTAATCGACGATGCATCCAGGACCATTATCGATCCTCTCGACACCAGCAACGGCTCAATATCCATTGCAGAAAAGAACCCGGCACCCATATAAGTGCCGGGTTCTCTAAGTCAGCTATATCAAAGAGCTAATTTACTCAATGATCGTGGAGACGATGCCCGAACCGACGGTGTGGCCACCCTCGC
>CAUBWQ010000114.1 GCA_958439775.1 uncultured Collinsella sp.
GGTATCTCGTACCCCTTTAATGGTCAAGGGATAGTGTAGCCAACCTCGAGCTTAATTACGAGCATAAATACAGAGCAATCCGTAAACGGAGCCCAAAGCCCAATAAACCTATATATATTTGTGGGACGAGCTTGAAAACGCACGCACGAGCTGGCATAATCCCCTCTGCTGCACGCAAATCGGATCTACGTCCAGGGCCGTGGCGTGGGCACTATCGCCAAAAGAGGAATATCTCTGTGTAGATTGCGCACAGGGAGCGACTTCTGTGCTATAGTTCAGGCTTGTTTGTTAACGCGACATGTTCGTTTGTCGCCCAAGGAGGGTCAGTTATGTCCAAAGTTTGCGAAGTTTGCGGTAAGCACCCCGTTGCCGGTCGCTCCATCAGCCACTCTCACCGCGTCACCAACCGTAAGTTCCGCCCCAACATCCAGCGCGTCTACGTCGTCGTCGATGGTCACCGTCGCAAGATGAACGTTTGCTCCACCTGCCTCAAGTCCGGCAAGGTTGCGCGCTCCTAAATAAGGTCTTACCAACAAGTACCTCGGACTCTCCGGGTCAAAGACCTCGCGTTCATATAGAACTTACTAAAGGCGTCCTCCCCTACGGAGGGCGCCTTTTTGCACTCATTGGGGACAGGCTTACATGAGTGCTTTCACGCATTGGGGACAGACGTGACGTACACATGCGGCGCCATGATCAGGTCCTGCCCAGCCTCACGCAGCCTCCCTCCAGCCCACAGTGGCCTTGGTCACGCTTGTAGCGCCAATGCCGGTGATACGGGCAATTTGCTTGACCGTGAGATGTGCCCGCCTGAGCCTCAGCAGACAGGCATCGCGATCGGGGCGTGGCAGGGCCTTGAGCAGCGCAGGATCTATGCTCGGCAGGACTTCGTGCGCAATGGAAAGGGCCTCCTCATCGGGGATCCGCCGGCGTGGAAGAACCTCCACTGACCAAGTGCGCCCGGCAACTTCCTCGAGATGCTCGCAATAGCAACGGGAGCCTCCGACGATATCGAGCATAGGAGCCGCGTCACAGATGTCAAAGGGATCATAGCCCAGCTGATATGCCTTGTAGCTTGACCAGCGGTACGCCTCGAGCGAGTCGAGCGCACCTTTCACGGGATTGAGATGGATATAATCGAGCAGCTGTACCGCCTGCGTGTCCGACTCGACCGCGACCCGTGAATAGCGATTGTCAAACAGATGGCCTGTTCTCCCCGTTTTCCCATTGAAATACTTGGCATACGCCGTCAGCGCACACTGCATTGCCTTTGAAAGATTGTCAAATGAGTCATCAACCATCAAATGGAAGTGATTGTCCATAAGGCACCAAGCCAACACCGCCACTTTATGGTGCGCGAACCTGTCCGAGATGTCCGATAAGAAACGATATCGGTCAGAGTCATCTTCAAAAATAATCTGTTTAGAGTTACCACGGTCAAAGACGTGGTAATAACCGGTGAGCGAAACGGCGCGGGCACATCGAGGCATAATCTCTCCTTTCAAAAACTGAACAGGCAACACCTAAAAGGAGAGAAGGAACGCGAAATGCTGAGCCTGTGACCTATTTATATCCAATGAGCGGCAAAAACAGGCCCAGAACGGCAAAATGGCAAATCGATGTCTGTCCCAAATGAGTGAAAGCACTCATGTAAGTCTGTCCCCAATGAGCGGGGCGATGCAGCAGACAGATAGTTTTAGTTAAAGCGGTTCATTTTATTGAAGCGTTTTAGTGTGCCTTTTACGGGAATCTTACCGTTCACCGAATAATTTCTTGCTATCATGCAAGGCGTAGGGTAAATCTCCGATCGCAAGGAGACACAAATGGTGAAAAAGTCACCGGAAAACACTACTCCCGCAATTGTGGACAACGTAGAGGCGCTTGAGGCTAAGCTCGCTCAGATGCGAGAGGCCCAGGCGCTTTTTGCTACGTACACGCAGGAGCAGGTCGACAAGATCTTCTATGAGGCCGCAATGGCCGCCAACAAGGCTCGTATCCCGTTGGCGAAGATGGCCATCGAGGAGACCGGCCGCGGCGTTCTTGAGGACAAGGTCATCAAGAACCACTACGCCGCAGAGTACATCTACAACGCTTACAAGAACACCAAGACCTGTGGTGTCCTGGAGCGCGACGAGGCTTACGGCATCACCAAGATCGCCGAGCCCATCGGCATCGTGGGCGCCGTCATCCCGACGACCAACCCCACCTCCACCGCGATCTTCAAGACGCTGATCTGCCTGAAGACCCGCAACGCCATCATCATCTCCCCGCACCCGGCTGCCGCCAAGTGCACCATCGCCGCCGCCAAGCTCGTGCTTGACGCTGCCGTCAAGGCCGGCGCCCCCGAGGGCATCATCGGCTGGGTCGATGTCCCCTCCATCGAGCTGACCAACATGGTCATGCGCGACGTCGACATCATCCTCGCCACCGGTGGCCCGGGCATGGTCAAGGCCGCTTACTCCTCGGGCAAGCCCGCCCTGGGCGTTGGCGCCGGTAACACCCCGGTCGTCATCGACGACACCGCCGACGTGCTGCTCGCCGTCAACTCCATCATCCACTCCAAGACCTTCGACAACGGCATGATCTGCGCTTCCGAGCAGTCCGTGACTGTCATCGACAGCATCTATGACCAGGTTAAGGCCGAGTTCCAGAAGCGCGGCTGCTACTTCGTCAAGCAGGGTGCCGAGATGGAGTCCCTGCGTGCCGCCATGTTCAAGAACGGCGCTCTCGATCACCGCATCCCCGGCATGGCCGCTGCCAAGATCGCCGAGCTCGCCGGCATCGAGGTTCCCGCCAAGACCAAGATCCTGATCGCCGAGGTCACCTCCACCGACCCCGCCAAGGAAGAGTTCTCCCACGAGAAGCTCTCCCCGGTCCTGGCCATGTACCACGCCAAGGACTTCCAGGAGGCCGTCGACAAGGCCGAGCACCTGGTGCTCGCCGGTGGCCCGGGCCACACCGCCTCTCTGTACGTGCACCCCGCTCAGGCCGAGAAGATCAGCCTGTTCGAGCACGTCATGAAGGCCTGCCGTATCGTCATCAACACCCCGTCCTCGCACGGCGGCATCGGTGACCTGTACAACTTTGGCATGAAGCCGTCTCTGACCCTGGGCTGCGGCTCCTGGGGCGGCAACTCCGTCTCCGAGAACGTTGGGGTGAAGCACTTGATCAACGTTAAGACTGTGGCCGAGCGCCGTGAGAACATGCTGTGGTTCCGCGCTCCCGAGAAGGTCTACTTCAAGAAGGGTTCCACGCCCGTCGCCCTCGACGAGCTGGGCAACGTCATGGGCAAGAAGCGTGCCTTCATCGTCACCGACCAGTTCCTCTTCAAGAATGGCAACACCCGCGCCATCGAGGCCAAGCTCGACGAGATGGGCATCGCCCACGACTGCTTCTACGACGTCGAGCCCGATCCGTCGCTGCAGTGCGCACGTCGCGGCGCCAAGCAGATGGCTCTCTTTGAGCCGGACGTCATCATCGCCGTCGGCGGTGGCTCCGCTATGGACGCCGGCAAGATCATGTGGGTGATGTACGAGCACCCCGAGTGCAAGTTTGAGGACATGGCCATGGACTTCATGGACATCCGCAAGCGTATCTTCACCTTCCCCGAGATGGGCAAGAAGGCCTACTTCGTCGCCGTCCCGACCTCTTCGGGTACCGGCTCCGAGTGCACGCCGTTCGCCATCATCACCGACAAGGAGACCGGCATCAAGTGGCCGCTCGCCGACTACGCGCTGCTCCCCAACATGGCTATCGTCGACGCCGACAACTGCATGACCGCCCCGCGCGGCCTGACCGCTGCCTCCGGCATCGACGTCATGACCCACGCCATCGAGTCCTACGTCTCCATCATGGCTTCCGACTACACCAAGGGACTCTCCGAGCGCGCTGCCAAGCTCGTCTTCGAGAACCTGCCCTCCAGCTTCACGAACGGCGCCAAGGATCCGCATGCCCGCGAGGAGATGCACAACGCCTCCTGCATGGCCGGTATGGCCTTCGCCAACGCCTTCCTGGGCCTCAACCACTCCATGGCCCACAAGCTCGGCGCCTTCCATCACCTGCCCCACGGCCTCGCCAACGCCGTCATCCTGACTCGCGTCATGCGCTACAACGCCGCCGAGGCCCCCGTCAAGATGGGCACCTTCTCCCAGTATCCTTACCCCAACGCGCTGCACAACTACGCCGAGATGGCCAAGTACTGCGGCATCGAGGGCAAGGACGACAAGGAGGTCTTCGAGAACTTCATCACGAAGCTCGAGGAGCTCAAGGACTTCATCGGCGTCAAGAAGACCATCGCCGACTACGGTGTTGACGAGCAGTACTTCCTCGACACCCTCGACGAGATGACCGAGCAGGCATTCAACGACCAGTGCACCGGCGCCAACCCGCGCTACCCGCTCATGAGCGAGATCAAGGAGCTCTACCTGGACGCCTACTACGGCCGCGAGCCCCAGGATTACGCCGTCTGCTAGTTTTAGCACGGTTTTTAACGGCGGGGGTGCACGGGTGTTTCACACACCCCCGCCGTCGCTTCTATCGCATCGTTGAAAGGATGCAACCATGCTGCTACCCGATTCCAAGACCGAGCTCGTCCGCCGTGGCAACAAGGTCGTTTACGACCTGGGCGACAAGATTGTCA
>CAUBWQ010000115.1 GCA_958439775.1 uncultured Collinsella sp.
GTGCGTCGTTTCCTATTGACATTGTATCCCGAATCGCCCGCCGATCCGGGATATTCTGAAAACGCAAACGCGTCGGGTAAACCCGGACGATGCGGCCAGGCTCCGCCGGACGAGGAACCGTGTGTGTAACTATCGAACAAATGTTTGTCAAAATCGCGTTTACCAGCTGCGGGTGCATACACTCGCAGCAAAATGGCTTTGCGCCGAAAGCGCAAATAAGAATGCCCGGGGGTCGGATCCCGGGCATTTAACAAAACCAGAAAACTAGGCCGCCCGCGCTCCCAAACATTTACGCGGGGTGCGTCGTTTTCTATTGATATTGTATCCCGAATCGCCCCACCGATTCGGAACATTTTGAAAACTCAAATGCTGGCCTACGCACGAAAGGAATCTCGTTAATTCCGAAAATTATGTATAATTCCAATTAAAAATGGAATCAAACGAAAACGATGGAAATGAACGAAGCGCTAACCTATTTACAAGAAGCACTAGGCCTCTCTGCCAAGACCAAAAATTGGCCTGGATCCGCACGCTTGCCGCTGCATCTGCGGGCGATTGAGGTCCGCGCTGTTGACGCAAACGGTTTTTCGTTTTTGCTTGCAAGTTTGCCTACTGGCGTCGGGCTTCCCGAGGCCAAGAGAGTCTATAGTCAGCTAGCCTTGCGCGCGGAAACTCCTGTTGTCGTTTCGTTTCCTGATGCCGATGCGCGTCAGCGCAAAGCATTGGTCGCACAAGGGATTCCCTTTGTTTGCCCCGGTAGACAGGCTTTTCTTCCATTTATGGGCACGGCCTGCACGGAGAGGGGCGGTGCCCGGTTTCATAATCACGCGACCAAGATGTCACCCAACGCGCAGGCTGCCGCAATCTGGGGAGCAGCCCAGGAGCCATATCGTCCCTATGGCCTTTGTCGTGCGCTTGGGATTTCGGCAAGCCGCGCGAGTGAGGCCATAACCGAGCTTGTTGACAGGGGGATCGCGAGGCGCGAGCGTTGCGAGCGACGTGTCGTCGTGCTCCCTGTCGCCGTTGATCTTTTGCTCAGCGAGCACATGGCAGAGCTCTCCTCGCCTGTCTCGAAGGTCTTTTTTGCAAGGAAGACGCCGAAGATCGACTATCTTGTTGACGCCGGGGAGACGGCGCTCGCCGCGCGTTCGATGCTCGCTGCACCGGGCATGGAACAAAAGGCCGTCTTAAGAAGTACATGGCGTCAACTGAGCGACCTCGAAGTCGCAGACGGGGAGTTGCCGGATAACGAAACGGCGATGATCCAAGTGTGGCGCTATGCGCCCGTGTTTGCTGGCTCCTCCCGTGTCGACGACATTTCGCTTGCGCTATCTTTGGCGGCAATCGACGATGAGCGAATTCAGCTCGAAGTCGATCGCATGTTTGGAAAGGAATATCCATGGCAAGAAGCGCTGTAGAAGGTCTCCAAAAATTCGAACCGTAGACGGCGTTTCGGTCCTAGCTGCGTTGTCCGGCGCAGGAGCTTGCTAATCGGCTATTATTTGTTTAGACAACCTGAGCTGTAGAGGAGTGACTGGCGATGGTGCAGGGCGCCAAACATATGAAGAGCAATAACGCCGCGGCCAACGGTGGCTCAAGCCCTCAGCCCAAACCTCAACCAAAGCCCAAGCGCCGTCGCAAGCGGCTGCCGCGCTGGGCCGACCGGCTCATCACCATCGTCATCATCCTTATTGGCGTGGGCCTTATGACCTGGCCGTGGATCTTGGACCGGCTCGAAGCCTCGGGCGTGTTCAACCAGATCAGCACCGTGTCCAGCACCGTGGACGCGCTGTCTGCCGAGGAGCGCGAACGCATCCTGCTCCAGGCGCGCTCCTTTAACGAGCAGCTGGCGGGCGAGGCCACCGAGCTCCCCGCCGACCAGATCGAGCCCTACGCCCAGCAGCTCATCTTTGACCGCGACCCCATGATGAGCTGGGTCGGGATCCCCTCCATGGACGTGAGCATGCCCACCTACCACGGCACGAGCGAAGAAGTCCTTATGGCGGGCGTCGGCCACCTGGAGGGCACGAGCCTGCCGGTGGGCGGCACATCGACGCATTGCGTGCTCACCGCGCACTCGGGCATGCGCAACCTGAGCATGTTCGACGACATCCACTCGCTGGAGCCCGGCGACCTGGTACTGCTGCATACCATGAACAAGACGCTCGCCTACAAGATGGTGGACTCCGAGGTCGTGCTGCCCGAGGAGATGGAGTCGCTGACCATCGAGCCCGGCGCCGACAAAGTGACGCTCGTCACCTGCACGCCCTACGGCGTAAACGACCATCGCCTGCTGGTGCATTGCGTGCGCACCAAGTACAACAAGAAGGACGTCGACAAGCAAAAGTCGCTGGCCGGCCGCCACTGGGGCAAGCGCGAGTTTGCCGTGCTCATCGTGGTCGTGGCTATTGTGCTGTTGCTGCTGGACATCGTGATCCACGCGGTCCGCAAGCGCCGCAAGGCCAAGGCCTCGGCATAAGACATTCTCCAGAACCACCACAAAGGGGACAGGCACCTTTGTGGTGGTCGGGACTTCCGAACCATCACAACATTCGATGAAAATCGCGATTTTGGCGAAAAGTGTCGAATGTTGTGATGCTTTTCGTTGCGGGCGGCGCGGTTTTCGCTGTGGACGGGACGGTTTTCGCTATGGACGGTGCGGTTTCGCTGCGGAACCGCCAGCCTGCCGCCTGCCAGCCCGCCGTCCTCGTTACGTTTTCGCTGCATTTGGGTAAAGCACCTGCTCCAAGCGGCGTTGCCTTGTATACTAGAGCGGTTTAACTGTTATGCGGAAGGGAGCGCCTATGGCACTCAGCGAGAAAGACGTGCGCGGCATCGCCGAGTACGCAAAGATCGCACTGACCGATGACGAGCTCACCCAGATGACGTCCTACCTGAACGACGCCGTCCAGATGCTCGAGCCCGTCTTGCAATATGACTTACCCGACGTGGAGCCCACGTTCCATCCCATCGGAAGCCTGTCCAACGTGATGGGCGATGACCTGCGCGAGCCCGAGCGCGACCTGCCGCTCGACGTTGCGCTCGAAAACGCCGGCAGCGCGCGCGACCGCTACTTCCGCGTGCCGTCCATTTTGGGAGAGGGGGAGAGCGAGTAATGGCGCTAAGCTTCGATTCCCTTACCGCCGCCCAGATCGCCGCGGGCGTTGCCGCCGGCGACTTTACCGCTACCGAGGTGGCCCAGGCCTCCCTTGCCGCCATCGAGGCGCGCGAGGGCGGGGTCCAGGCATTCCTGCAGGTGGCGCCCGAGCTTGCGCTCGAGGCCGCTGCGCGCGTGGATGCCGACCGTGCCGCAGGCAAGCCGCTGCCTCCGCTCGCGGGCGTGCCGCTGGCCATTAAGGACAACATGAACCTTGTGGGCACGCGCACCACCTGCGCTTCCCGCATGCTCGAGAACTACCAGAGCGTCTATACCGCCACCTGCGTCCAGCGCATGCTCGACGCCGGCTGCCTGCCCATGGGCAAGGCCAACATGGACGAGTTTGACTTTGGTAGCTCCACCGAGAGCTCGGCGTTCCACCGCACCAACAACCCCTGGGATACCGAGCGCGTGCCCGGCGGCTCCTCGGGCGGCTCCGCTGCCGCCGTCGCCGCGGGCGAGGTCACGCTCTCGCTGGGCTCGGACACCGGCGGCTCCATCCGCCAGCCGGCGTCGCTGTGCGGCGTGGTGGGCTTTAAGCCCACGTATGGCGCCGTGAGCCGGTGGGCCCCTTTGGCCGCACGGTCGAGGATGTCGCGCTGGCCATGAATGCGCTTACCGGCGCGGGTCACGATCCGTACGACTGCACCAGCCAGGATTGCGCCGTCGACTTTACCGAGCATCTCAACGACAGTATCGAGGGCAAGCGCGTGGGCATTATCCCTGCGTTTATGGAGGCCGAGGGCCTGACGCTCGAGGTCAAGGCCGCTGTTCAGCGCGCCGCCCAGGAGCTGCAGAATCAGGGTGCCGAGCTGGTCGAGGTCAATCTGCCGCACCTGGACGCCGCTATCGCCGCCTACTACGTCATCGGCCCGGCCGAGGCGTTCTCCAACCTGGCCCGTTTTGACGGCATTCGCTACGGCTATCAGGAGGAAGGCTGCGCCAATCTGTCCGATCAGAGCTCGCTTTCGCGTGCCCACGGCTTTGGTGCCGAGGCCAAGCGCCGTCAGATGCTCGGCGCCTACCTGCTGAGCTCGGGCGTGTACGACAAGTACTACTACGCTGCGCAAAAGGCCCGCACGCTCATCACGCAGGACTACGACGCTGCGTATGCCAAGGTGGACACCATCCTCATGCCCGCCTCGCCGCGCACGGCCTTTAAGTTTGGCGAGATCAGCGACCCCACGCAGATGTACCTTTCGGACCTGTACACCATCTCGCTCAACATCTGCGGCAACGGTGGTATCTCGGTGCCGCTGGGCCTGGGCGAGGATACTCAGCTGCCCGTTTCTGCCCAGCTGGTGGGTCCGGCCTTTAAGGACCGTCAACTGCTCAGGTTTGCCCGCGCCCTGGAGCGCGGCTTTGCCGATGCCGCCACGGGTGCGCCCGCGCTTTCCGTCGCGCCCGATTTTGCCGGGAAGGGAGGCGAGCTGTAATGAAGGAGCTTTCCGAGGTCCTGCAGGATTGGGAGG